>CANSLL010000109.1 GCA_947647695.1 uncultured Clostridia bacterium
GTTTGCGCAGGTCGGCCTTCAGCTCCTCCAGCGTGTCGAATTCGGAAACGTCCTTGGCAAATTCATCATCCAGCTCCGGCAGTTCCTTTTCTTTGATCTCATGGACCTTGATGGAAAACACCACAGGCTGTCCGGCCAGGTCCTCCGCCTGGTAGTTCTCCGGGAAAGTGACGTCAATGTCCTTTTCCTCGCCTGCCTTCATGCCCACGATCTGCTCTTCAAAGCCGGGGATGAAGGAACCGGAACCCAGCTCCAGGGGATAATTCTCGCTCTTGCCGCCGTCAAAGGGCACGCCGTCCTTTTTGCCTTCAAAGTCGATCACGGCAGTGTCGCCGTTCTTCGCCTCGCGCTCCACAGGTACCAGCCGGGAATTGCGCTCCCGCATTTGATCAAGTCTCTTGCCGATCTCTTCGTCCGTGACCTCCACTGCGGGCTTTTCCGCGCTCAGGCCCTTATACTCGCCCAGCTTGACCTGAGGGTAATTGGCAAAGGTCGCAGTAAACGTAAAGCCATCGCCATTGACCTCTGTCACCTCCACCTGGGGATGCTCCACAGGCTCTAATTTGCCTTCCTCCAGCGCCGCCTGATAGGCCGCGGGGAAAGCGATATTCATGGCCTCGTCATAAAAAACCTCCGGGCCGTACATCTTCTCAATGATCTTCCGGGGCGCATGACCGGGACGGAAGCCGGGCAGCTTCATCTGCTTGACCTGCTTTTTGTAGGCGCGCTCAATGGCGGGCTCAAATTCATCCTTACCGACCTCGACGGTAATGGTGACCATATTTTTTTCTTTTCTTTCGATATTTTTCAAATTCATTTTCACTTATCCTCCGTTCAGCGCACGATATATCACGCACAGTAATTTATTTTAGCAGAAACGCTCTGAAAAAGCTATACTTTTTTCTCTTTATTCACAGATTTTTTTCAATTGAAACCGCAGGTAATCCGCCGAGACCAAATGGTAGCCGATCCCGCCGCACAGGCCCTCCACGGCCCTTTTGTGACTGGGCCCGTGGAGATGTCCATAGTAGCAGGCCCTGACACGGTACTTTTGCAGCACCTCCAGAATTTCCGGGCAGGCATAGCCCTGATACTGCGGCGGATAATGGAGAAAACACAGGATCGGCCGCTCTCCCGCCGCCTTCAGGGACGTCTCCAGACGCATGACCTCCCGGTTGAGCACCTTCCTGTTATGGGCCATATCTCCCGTTTCCTCGTCCCGGAACCAGCCCCGGGTGCCGCACAGCGCATAGCCGCCGTAAAAATGGCAGTTGTTGTGCAGGAGCTTCAGCGACCGGATCCCGTGTTTTTCAAAAAAGGCGTTCATCTTCGCCGCCGTCTCCCACCAATAATCGTGGTTGCCCTTGAGCAGGAGCTTTTGTCCCGGCAGGCTGTCGATAAACTGAAAGTCCGCCAGGGCCTCCTCCAAAGAAATACCCCAGGAGGTATCACCGCATAAAACGACCGTATCCTCCTCCCGCAGGGCGGAAAAGCTCTCCCGGAGCTTTTCCGTATGCCCCTGCCAGACCGGTCCGAAAATATCCATCGGCTTATTCACTGACAGCGACAGATGAAGATCGCCAATCGTATACAAGGCCATCAGATTTCCTCCGCACCGGCCGCGGTCAGCGCAGGAAATCCCGCACGGCCTGCTCCATTTCCTGCTTTTCCACGGTCTGCGTAAAACGCACTTCCTTGCTGCCCAAGGCTGCCAGACGCCAGGGCACCGGCATACCGGACGCCTTTTGCAGCTGGCCGATCAGCTCCACGCCGTCTCCTTCGGGCGTCTCGCCGATGGCGCGCAGGACGTGGTTGCAGAATTTATACGGGCTTGCCGTAGATGCAACGGCAGCGGGACCGCTGTCCCCGGTCTGCGCGCGGTACTGCTCCAGCACATGGGCCGCCACCGCGGTGTGGGTATCCATCAAATAGTGCCGGTCGCGATAATACCGGCGGATGGTCTCCTGGGTCTCCTCCTCGCCGGTGGAGCCGGCCCAGAACAAGGCGCGGAGCTGCTCCATGATCTCTTCGCGCACCTGATAGCGCCCTGTGCTGTTCAGCTGCTCCATATAGCCGCGGACCTCCCCGTCGTTGCCGCCGGACAGGGTATAGAGCAGACGCTCCAAATTGCTGGAAATCAGGATGTCCATGGAAGGGGACATGGTCGTATAAAACGTTCTGTTGCGGTCGTACACGCCGGTGCGTAAAAACTCGGTGAGCACGTCGTTTTTGTTGGACGCGCAGATCAGCTTGCCGATGGGCACGCCCATGCACTTGGCGTAGTAGGCCGAAAGGATGTTGCCGAAATTGCCCGTGGGGACGCAGATGTTGAGCTTCTCCCCCGGCCCCAGTTTCCCGTCCCGGGTCAGGTCGCACCAGAGGGAAACATAATAGACGATCTGCGGGAGCACGCGGCCCCAGTTGATGGAGTTCGCCGAGGAGAGGAAATAGCCCCGCTCCAGCAGCGCGCTGCGCATCGCCTCGTCGGAAAAGATCCGCTTGACGCCGGTCTGGGCATCGTCAAAATTGCCCGCAACGGCGCACACGCCCACGTTGCCGCCCTCCTGGGTGACCATTTGCAGCTTCTGGATGGCGGACACGCCGTCCTTGGGATAAAAGACCATGATCCGTGTATGGTCCACGTCCCGGAACCCTTCCAGCGCGGCCTTTCCGGTATCGCCGGAGGTGGCGACCAAGATGCAGACCGTTTTCTCCTCCCCGGTCTTCCCCAGGCTGGCATAGAGCAAATGGGGGAGCATCTGCAATGCCATATCCTTAAAGGCGCTGGTGGGGCCGTGCCACAGCTCCAGGCAGTGGGTCGTACCGTCAAGGGTGCGCACCGGGGCGACGGCGGGGTCGTCGAAGCGCTCCGGGCCGTACGCCGCGTCCGCAAAGGACTTCAGCTCTTCCCGGCTGTAGTCCTCCAAAAACAGGCTCATGATCTCCACCGCCCGGTCCTGATAGGACATCTGCTGCAGCGCCGTCAGCTGCTCCGCCGTCAACCGGGGCAACTGCTCGGGCAGAAACAGGCCGCCTTCTCTGGAAAGTCCCTGCTTGATGGCTTCCGCCGCCGTATAGCGCAGCGTATTGTCTCTTGTGCTCAAATAGCGCATGATGTATCTTCTCCTTATCCCTTAAAAATCACACGTTTCAGATTATTGTAAAAAATCGCGTCGATCAGCTCCTGACCGTAACCGCGTCTGACCATTTCCTCATAAATCAATCCCATATCCTGTATGCCCCGAATCCCCGCCGGCAATGCGTCACAGCCGTCCCAATCGCCGCCGAAGCCCACGGTCTTTTCACCGCCCAGGTCCAGGAAATGCTCCAGGTGGGCAAGGACCGCGTTGACAGACCCGTCCAGTCCCAAAAAGGGCAGATAAAAATTGAGCCCCACAAATCCGCCGCTGTCTCGGATGGCACGGAACATATCGTCGGTCAGATTGCGCGGATGGCCGCCCAGGGCGCGGCTGTCGCTGTGGCTGGCCACGACGGGCTTTTCCGTGATCTCGATCAGATCCCAGAAACCGGGGTCGGACAGATGGGATACATCCATCAGGATATCCAGCTCCTGGGCGCGTTTCACAAAGACCCTTCCCTGTTCGCCCAGCCCCCGGCCCCGTTCTTCGGCATTGCTGCCGGAAAGGGCGTTGGCCCGGTTCCAGGTCAGGTTGATCAGCTTCACGCCTACATGCGCCGCAAAATCCAAACGCTTCGGGTCGCATTCCAGCAGCTCCGCTCCCTCGACGGACAGTAGCGCCGCGATCCGGCGCGTTTTTTCCGCCTGGTCAAATTCCGCCGCCGTGCGGCACTGGACCACCCGGTCGGGACTGCGCGCCAGCTGGGCCCAAAACGTCTCGATCTGGCGGACACACTCGGCGAACATCCCGTCCGGCGGCGGCTGTGCGCCGTCGTGAAAGACTGCGAACACCTGGGCGTAATGGGCAAATGCCTCGCCCCGGCGCAGGTCCGTATGACCGGGGCTTTCCGCCAACTCCCATCCGTGTTTGGCACAACAGCTGATGGTGTCACAGTGGGCGTCAAAAAAAGAAAAAGGCAGCAAGACAGCGTTCCTCCTTATTCAAAGGCTGCTTCCAGATATTCCACATGGGCGTCAAAAACCGAGGCGGCATCCTTTGTGTAGACCTCGGCCACATCAAAACGCACCAGGCAGTCCAGCTGGTACTTGGACAGATACTGGGCCGCCGCCGTGCGGATGCGACGCTGTTTCTTCGGCCCCACAAACTCCCGCGGCAGGCCGTGTTCCGTCTCAGAACGCGTTTTGACCTCCACAAAGCACAGCATGCCGCATTTTCTGGCGATCAGGTCCACCTCTCCCATGCGGCAGCGGTATTGACTGGCCACGATCTCGTAGCCCCTCCGGCGCAGATACTCCGCAACCAGCGCCTCCCCACAGTCGCCCAGCAGCTTTTTACGATTCGCCACGGCGCGCCTTCCATTTCTTAAGGAAACTCTTCCGATGGGCCGGCGATGCGCCATATTGATCCAACGCCTGATAATGCGCCTTTGTGCCGTATCCTTTGTTTTTTTCAAATCCATATTTGGGATATTTCTTCGCCAGCGCTTCCATATACCGGTCCCGGCTGACCTTTGCCAAGATCGACGCTGCGGCAATGTTCGCGCTGCGTCCATCGCCGCCGATCAACACCTCATGGGGCGCCCGAATGGCCCAGCGGCTGCCGTGGTCCCGATTGCCGTCCACCAGCGCGATATCCGGCGCAGGTGACAGCGCGTCAATGGCCAGATCCATGGCTTTGATGCGGGCGTTGAGAATATCGTATGCGTCGATCTCTTCGATGTCCACAGCGGTGATGGCAAACGCGTCCGCCCTTTCCCGGATCAAATCAAACAGGACGTCCCGCTGTTTCGCTGTCAGCTTTTTGGAATCGTTCAGCCCCGCAAGCTCCAGCTCCGGCGGCAGGATCACCGCCGCGGCGTACACTGGACCCGCCAAGGGCCCCGCACCCGCCTCGTCCGCGCCGCAGACCATGCGGTACCCCGCCGCCCACAGGCGGCGTTCCTCTTTCCACAGATCGACCGCCGTCATTGTTCTCCTCCTTCGCACGCCTCCGGCGGCAGCTCCAGGGTAAAGCAGCCCAGTTTCCCACCGCGGAATTCATCCATCAGGATCTTCGCCATGCGTTCGGTGTTCACCTCGCCGCCGGAAATCAGGAATCCCCGCCGGCGTCCGGCTTTGACGAGCAGATCGTATCCGCTCTCTTCCGGCTCTGGTACGATTTTGTAGCGCTCCGTCAGACATGCAGGATATTCCTCCGCCAAAAACGCCATCAAGCAGCAAGCCAGCTCCTCCAGATCCATGATCTCATCCCGGATCGCGCCGATGAAGGCAAGGCGCATCGCCGCCGCCTGATCTTCAAACTTTGGCCAAAGGATGCCGGGGGTATCCAGCAGCTCCAGTCCGCCGTCCACGGGCACCCATTGATTACTCCGGGTCACGCCAGGACGGTTTTCCGCCTTCGCCCGCGTCCGGCCTGCCACACGGTTGATAAAAGTGGACTTGCCCACATTGGGAATTCCTACCACCATCACCCGGACGGTCCGTCCCGCCTGGCCCTTTTCTGCATACCGCCGGAGCTTTTCCGCCAGCAGCGCCCGCACCGCCGGGACAAACTCCTTCACGCCCGCGCCGCTTTTGGCATCTGTCTCCAGAACGGCCCAGCCACAGCGGCGGAAATAGGCCGCCCAACGCTTTGTTTTCCCGCTGTCCGCCTGGTCGGTATGGTTGAGCACGATCAGGCGGGGCTTTCCCGCGGTCAGCGCGTCGATATCGGGATTGCGGCTGGACAACGGAATCCGCGCGTCCAGGATCTCGCACACGGCGTCTACTTTTTTGATGCTTTCCTCGATCGCCCTTTGGGTCTTTTTCATATGGCCCGGAAAATAATGTAGCTCCTGCATCTTCATCGCACCGGTCCGATCCTGCTCCAGCGCGCCCCGCCGTCCGCAGCGGGACCCGGGATCAGGACACAGACCGCCTTTCCTATGATATAGCGGCGGTCCACCTCGCCCAGCCAGGACCAGCGGCTGTCGGTACTGGCATTACGGTTGTCGCCCATGACGAACACACAGCCGGGCGAGACAGTAAAGGGAAAGCTGACGTCCCCCGCCGTCAAGGTCAGTTCCTTGAGATATGGCTCTTGCAGCGGCGCACCGTCCACCGTCACAGCGCCGGAAGAAAAATTGATGTCGATGGTCTGCCCCTCTGTGGCGATCACGCGCTTGACCACAGGCGCCTGCATAAAGGATTCCTTACGAAGAACGACCACATCCCCTGGCTCCGCACTGCTCCAAAGAGCGGAAAGGACGACCAGGCGGTCCCGATCCCGAAGGGCCGGTTCCATGGAACTGCCCTCCACACCAATGATTTGTACAAAAAAGGTGAAACACAGCGCCACGATCACCACCGACCAGACCAATGCCTGTACCCAATCCAAGGCAACGAGCCAAAGGGACTTTTCCCGATCCTCCGCTGCGCCCTGTTCTTTCTTTCTATCCTTCCCCACGCCGAAACTGCCTCCAAAACGATCCACCAACAAGGTATACTGATAAAATATTATACAGGAAACCCCGCGCAAAGAAAAGAGTTTCTCTCTCCTTTTTTGTTTTTCTTCCCAATTTTCTTCCTTTCCTCTCTCGTTCCCCATACGTTCCCTTCCAGCCCTTCCCAGCCTGGGAGAATGCCCGCAGGTGCGAAAAAAAGAGGAGCGGCCTGCTCCTCTTTTTCCTTCCGTGAAAGACGATTAAATGCGTTCCTTGACCTTTGCCGCCTTGCCCACACGGCCGCGCAGATAGTACAGCTTGGCTCTGCGCACTTTACCGTGGCGCACGACTTCCACCTTGTCGATGATCGGGGAGTTGATGGGGAATACCTTCTCCACGCCTACGCCATAGGAAATACGGCGCACGGTAAAGGTCTCCTCCGCGCCGCCGTGCTTCTTGGCGATCACGGTGCCCTCGAACACCTGGATTCTCTCGCGGCTGCCTTCCTTGATCTTTACATGCACACGCACATAGTCGCCGATGGCGAGCTCCGGGCGGTCGGCCCGCACCTGAGAATCTCTCAGAGCTTTTAACAGATCCATGGGTTTTTTTCCTCCTCAAATATAGGCGTTCATGCCGCGTATTCCGTCTGCGTTTCAAAAAATGCGCAGTACGACAGAGGACCGCCCCTTTTAGACTGAAGTAGTGTATCACAAAACCGTGCGGATTGCAAGAAAAATTTTTCCTGTTTTCCATGGTTCTGCTGAAAATCCAAATTTACAAAAACACGCCCGCTATTTATCATAGGGTAGTAATCCAGCCGCCATTCAAAAATTTGAAAAAAACGAAAAATTCTTGTGCTGATTTGCCCTG
>CANSLL010000110.1 GCA_947647695.1 uncultured Clostridia bacterium
CATCTCCTATGCTCCCCTTGAAAAACGACGCGGGAGCATTTTGCATAAACTGTTCTTATTCTAACTGAATCGTGCAAAAAATGCAAGAAAAATTCTGCAAAATTGCAAAAGCGATCTTGCAGAATGGACCGTACCCTTATGCTTCTTTCAACCGGCGGATCTCCTCCGCCGTTAAGTACCGCCACGCGCCCACGGGCAAATTACCCAGCTTGACCGCGCCCTCCTGCACCCGCTTCAGGCGCAGGACCTTGCAGCCTGCGGCGGCGCACATCCGGCGCACCTGCCGGTTCTTCCCCTCGTGGATGGCGATGGACAGCACGCCCTGTCCCTCCCCGGCGCGCAGAACGCGCACCTGGGGGCGGCAGATCCGCTCCCCCTCCAAGCTGTCCATGCTCCGCAGGCGCGCCGCTGCGGCAGCGCTGTCCCCTGCGATGCGCACCGTATAGATCTTGCGCACCTCGTGGCGCGGGTGGATCAGGCGCTGGGTCAGATCACCGTCGTTCGTCAGCAGCAGAAGGCCCTCGGAATCCATATCCAGCCGCCCCACGGGCCAGACGCGGCCGCCGCAGTCCGCCGTCAGCTCCAGCACGGACCGCCGGCCCCGCTCGTCGGAGGCCGTGGTCACATAACCGCGGGGCTTATGGAGCATAATATAGATCCCCTCCGGCCGCGTCTGTAACGGCGTTCCGTCCACGCAAAGGACGTCGCAGTCTGGGTCTGCCTTCTGTCCCAGCTCCGCGGCCGCTCCATTGACCGTAATACGGCCTGTGCGTAAAAGCTCCTCCGCCGCACGGCGGGAGCACACGCCGTAGGCCGATAAAATTTTACTGATGCGTTCCTCCGTATGCGCCACATCCTTCTGTCAATGAACCTGAGCCGTGCAGCCTTCCGAACCGCACGGCTCCTGAAACGTCCTGCCGGAGCCGCGCGGCCGCGTTCAGCGGGCCGCATGTTCCAGCCATTCCCGTATAGGGACAAACACGCCTCCCGTCCCCTTTTTCCGAGGCGGGCGCAGCGCGTCCACAGCGTCCCCATAGCACAGGCGCACACGGCCCACCTCTTTGCCGTCCAGCAAATAGACCGCGTCACCGCCATATGCTCCCGCGCTGACCGGCGCAAAAACGCAGGACGGCGCTTCCCATGTTTCCGTCAGCGTCTCCCCCTTCCTGACAGGATAGGAAAAACCGCTTTCATAGACCAGCGAAACGCCATGCTCCGCGCCGTTCAACACCGGGACCCACGCCGCCTCCGCACCGGCTGCGGCGCATTGCTGATGGGGATACGCTGAAAAACCGTAGTCGAACAGCGCGGCGTGGTCCGCCCAGTCGTCGCCGTCCTTCAGGGTGACCGCGATCAGCTTTTGTCCGTCGCGTACCGCACAGGAAACCAGAGTCCGTCCGGCGGCCTTCGTATAGCCGGTCTTCAGGCCGATACAGCCGTCGTAGCGGGACAGGAGCTTGTTGTGGTTGACCATGGTATAACCGTCTATGGTAATGCTTTTCGTCGAAACGATGCGGGCAAAGGTCTCGTTCTTCATCGCATAGGACGCAAGCTGCGCCAGATCCCGCGCGGTGGAATAGTGGGCTTCATCGTCCAGCCCGTTGGGATTGGCAAAGGACGTATGAGTCAGGCCCAGCTCCCGCGCTTTTTCGTTCATTCGCGCTACAAACCGTTCGACGCCGGGACCGCAGTGGTCCGCGACGGCCAGGGCGGCGTCGTTGCCGGAGCAGAGCAGAAGACCGTACAGCAGCGTCTCCATGGACACCTCTTCGCCGGGCTTGAGATACATGGAGGAGCCTTCGACCATGTGGGACTGCGTGATCCTCACCGTCTCGTGCGGGTCCGCACACTCCAGCGCCACAACTGCCGTCATGATTTTCGTCGTACTGGCGATCAGCATCGGCTGATCCGCGTTTTTTTCATACAGGACCCGTCCGCTGTCCGCATCGATCAAAATCGCCGCGGCAGCGGAGGTCTCGACCGCCTCCGGGCAGTCCGCCAGTCCCAGGGACAACACGGCGCAGCACAGCGCGCCTGCACAAATTTTTCTGAAATTCGACATTCGATCACCTCACGGTGACCTTTAGTATACCCCTTATTCCGCCGTCTTTTCCTTGTTCCGGCTGATAAATTTATCCACCTTATCCAGCATATCCGGCGCCAAGTCGATCACCCGGTCCAGGGTAGACGCCGGCGGGACCGCCACGGGCAGCACACGGACAAATCCGTCCTTTACCACCAGGAACGCCACAGGGGAAATATCCACGCCCGCGCCGCTGCCTCCGGCAAAATTGCCCACCGTATTTTTTATGCTGTACTCCCCGCCGCCGGATCCAAAGCCAAAGCTCAGACGGGAAACGGGAATCAGCGTCACACCGTCGGGCGTGGTGATCGGCTGCCCCACGATGGTATTGCTGTCCACCATCTCCCGCATCTTTTCCATCGTCACTGCCATCAAATCATTGATCGGGTGTTTATCCATTGCTCATACATCCTTTCTTACTGCTGTTCATGCCGCATCCTGTTTGGTCTGCGGGGCCGGTTGCTTTCCTTTTGTCTTTTGATCGCGTTCCTTCGCCGGTTTCGTCTGTTTCAAAAACCGCAAAAGCGGCCGGATCGTTTTTCGTCCGTCGGTCAGTAAAATCACAGCGCCATGCCACAGCCGCAGGGTGAGAAACACCTCGCCCTCCGCGCTGGTCCGCCACTGGGTATAGTTCAGCGCCACATGCACATCCCGATGCTCCACCGTGACCACGTTTTCCGCCGCCGCCAGCAGCGGCCAGAGGGACGCGTTCACTTGGCCGTACCGCCGCGCGGCCACCGCAGGATCGCGGTCGGAAATTGTCAGTGTCAGCGCAAAGCGGTGAATATGCAACCCTCTGCGCACCCGTTCCATGATGTCCAGTCCCAAGGGCAGCAGCGCCGTGACCAATTCCCATACCGCGTCAAAGGTAATCCGGCGTTTTTCCTTTGCCTTCTTCCCTTTCTTTTTCTTTTCTTCCTTCTCTTTTTTCTTCGCCCGCTTGCGCTGTGCCTTCTCCTCTTTTTCCGGTTCACGGGGATAGAGCAGGATCATCCCCGGCCCAACCTTGAGCCAAACCTTACATCCTTCCCCAAAAACGGCGCGCACGCCTACCTTCATACGCAGGACAACCACAGCAAGCACAAGCAGGATCAAACCGGCCAAAAGGAGCCATATCATCCACTCTTCCATTCCTTTCGCGCGCCTCCTTCCCGCTTCCCTTCAAATCATACGTCCATCATCGGCCGTCCCGGTCCCCGTCCTCCTCCGGCGCCCGAATGAGCTCCTCCTCCGGGTCCTTCGGCAGACCGTCCCGCTGCGCCACATACGCCGACGGGTCCTCCGGCGCGATGACCTCGCCGTCGTCGCCCAGGCGCAGCTGGCCGTCCACGCCCGGCATCTCGGGCAGCTCCTCCAGGGACGACAGGTGGAACGCCCGTAAAAAATCCTTCGTCGTACGGTACAGGCGGGGGCGGCCCGGCACCTGTAAACGTCCGCACTCCTCGATCAGGCGGCGCTCCAGCAGCAGCCCCACCGTATATGCGCTGTCCACGCCGCGGATCTGGTCGATATAGGCGCGGGTCGTCGGCTGATAATAGGCAATGATCGTCAGTACCTCCAGAGCAGGCTGGGACAATCGCGCGGGCTTTCTGATCTCAAAGGCCCGGCGGATCACCTCGCCGTACTCCGGGGCCGACACCAACTGGTACTGATCCTCCATGCGGATCAGCCGGATGCCGCGGCGCTCATAGGCATAGTAGTCCGCCAGCTGGCGCAGCACCTGCTCCACCGTTTCCCGGTCCATCTCCAAAGCTGCGCAGATGCGCTCCACCGTCACCGGCTCCCCGGAGGCAAATAAAACGCCTTCCACAATCGCTGTAATCTCTTTTGTTTCCATATGCTCCATATTCTATTCCATTCCCATATCCAAACTCAAATCATAACGCCGCCGGATCAAATTCCTCACCGGTGCGGTCAATGGTGCAGTCCGTCTCACTGCCGGCGATGTGCACCGCATGGGCGCGGCACAGCTCCAGCACCGCCAAAAAGGTCGCCACGATCTCACTGCGGCTGCGCGCTCCCTGAAACAGCAGGCGAAAACGCGTGATCCCGCCGCGCAGAAGACGGCCCAGAATATCCCGCGCCTTGTCCTGGACGGGATAGGGCTCGCGCATGACGATGCCGTCAAAGGCCTCCAGCGGCGGCTGGGCATAGCGCCCGGCGCGGTCCAGGATATCCTGCATACACACCACAAGGTCCGCTTTCTCCTGATCGTATTCGTACAGCTTGCCGCGCTCCATAGGCTCCGGGTTTTTCGTAAGGATGTCCCGGCCGAACTCTCCCCGCCGCTGGAGCTTTTCCGTCATCGCCTTGATGCGCACATACTCTTCATTGCGCCGGCGCTCTTCCAGAGACCGGATCAACTGATCCATCTCCGTCTGGGCCTCCTCGTCCTCTATGGACAGCAGCATCCGCGTTTTGATATACACCAGATGGGCCGCCATGGTGACAAATTCACTGGCTACCTCCAGGTCCATTTTCTGGCGTTGTTCGATATAGGCCAGGTACTGGTCCAAAATGTCTGATATTTTGATATCTTGCAGCTCGATCTTATTCTTTCCTAACAGATAAAGGATCAAATCCAGCGGGCCGACAAAATTTTCAAGAGCCTCTTCCTCGCGAATTTTTACCACATGCTCTAACTTAAAAATCGGACTTTCCATTTTTCCTTCCCCCGCCGTCAAATACCGTAGCCCACCAGCAGCAAAATGGAGCGGAACACCCCGGAAAACAGGGCGGACAGAAAGCCGTCCCCCGCGCCAAAAAACGTCAGCGCCAGCAGCACGAGCATTCCATAACGCTCATAGTACATCAGCTGAAGGTACACCCGGTCCGGGAGGAAGGAAAACAAGACTTTTGAGCCGTCCAATGGCGGGATGGGCAGCAGGTTGAACGCGCCGAGGCCCACGCTGAGGTAGGCCGTGGTAAACAGGAAGTTATAGACCGCTACGGCCAGCGCCGTGGCCGCCATGTGATACGCCATAAACTTGCAGATGAGCAGCAAAAGAATGGCCAGCACAAAATTGGACACGGGGCCTGCCAGCGCAGTGACGGCCATGCCGGATTTGGGATACTTGAAGTAGCGCATATCCACCGGCACAGGTTTTGCCCAGCCGAAGCCCACAAAAAACATCATCAAAAGACCGACAGGATCGATATGGCGCAGAGGGTTCAGGGAAAGGCGGTGTTCCTCCTTGGCCGTGGGATCGCCCAAAACATAAGCCGCCAGGCCGTGGCTCGTCTCGTGGACCGTCAAACACAAAAACACCGCCGCGACGCGCAGCACGATGCTTACAGCGTTTGTCAGATCGATTTGTTGGAAGAGGTTGACTAAATACTGCATGAACTCAAGATTCCCTTTCCGGCAGTCTCTGGGACTGAATCTAATACTGGATTATTTATTATATCACAAAACCCAGATACTGGCAAGCCCGGCGGCGCTATGCGAAAACTGCCTCTTTCAAAACCGGGATAGCGTGTGCTATAATCGACGTACCAAACAGAACGCAAGGAGCCCTGTGTCCCATGGAACTCAAAATCAGAGCTTACACCGAGCAGGACCTGCCGCAGATGGCGGACATCTGGAACGAAGTCGTGATCGACGGCGAGGCCTTCCCCCAGGAAGTACTTTTGACCGCCGAAACCGCCGCACGGTTTTTCGCAGAACAAACATACAGCGCCGTGGCTACGGACGGCACCGCGGGCCGCGTCTGCGGCCTTTACATCCTGCATCCCAACAACATAGGCCGGTGCGGCCACATCTGCAACGCAAGCTATGCCGTCCGTTCGGGCTGCCGCGGCCTGCACATCGGCGAACAGCTGGTCCTGGACTGTCTGGAGCAGGGACGGCGGCACGGGTTCGGCCTATTGCAGTTCAACGCGGTGGTGGCGTCGAATATCCATGCCCGCCATCTTTACGAACGTCTCGGCTTTGTGCCGTTAGGAACAATACCCAAAGGCTTTCGGATGAAAGACGGACATTATGAGGACATCTGCCCATACTATCACACCCTGTAACACGCCGCAAAAGGAGAATGCACCCATGAAACCGGACCCTGTCACCCTCCGCATCGCCGTGCCCGAGGACGCGGCGGCGCTGCTGGAAATCTACGCGCCCTATGTCCGCAATACGGCGGTCACTTTTGAATATGACGTACCGTCCGAGGCGGAATTTTCCGCACGCATCCGCAGCGTACTGGAACGCTATCCTTATCTCGTTGCCCAACGCGGCAGCGCCTTGGCGGGCTATGCCTACGCCGCGCCGTTCAAGGAACGCGCCGCTTATGACTGGGCCGTAGAAACGACGGTGTACGTTGCGGAAAGCGCCAAAGGGGCCGGCATCGGACGCCGGCTGTACGGCGCGCTGGAGCAGTGCCTGGCCGCCCAGGGCATTTTGAACCTCAACGCCTGTATCGCTTACCCCCCGAAAGAGGACGCCTATCTGACGCAGGACAGCGCGGCGTTTCACGCCCACATGGGCTATACCCAGGCGGGCATGTTCCGTCAGTGCGGCTATAAATTCGACCGCTGGTACGATATGATCTGGATGGAAAAGCACATCGGTATCCATACCACGCCCGCACCGGCTGTGCTCCCCTTTCCAGAGGTACGGCAACAGGCCCTTGCCGCGCTGGGGATCCAATCAGGAGGCTGGATATGAATTATTTAATTCGCACGATTGAGGAAAAAGACAACGCGGCCGTGGAGGCGGTCATCCGCGCCTGCCTGATCGAGTTCGGCGGTAATCGGGAAGGGCTTGCCTGGTGCGACGCGGACTTGGGACGGCTTTCCCGGGTCTACTGCCGTCCCGGCAGCCGCTATTGGGTTGTGGAAGCGGGCGGAACACTGGCCGGTGGAGGCGGCATCGGACCGCTGCCCGGCGCGGATGGCGTATGCGAGCTGCAAAAAATGTATTTCCTCCCCGCCGCACGGGGGACCGGCGCCGCCCAGGCACTGCTGATGCTGGCATTGGCGTTCGCAAAAGAAGAGGGCTATACGCAATGCTATCTGGAAACGCTGCAAAATATGACCGCCGCCAACAAGTTTTACTTAAAGCACGGCTTTGCGCCCCTCTCCGCGCCGCTTCTGCCCACGGAGCACTACGCCTGCGACGCATGGTATTTGAAAAAGTTGTAGAACCGCCGGTACCCGGCGGTTCTACAACTTTTTCAAATAAGATCGGAAGAGCGTCGTGTAGGGAAAGAGTGTAGATCTCGGTG
>CANSLL010000111.1 GCA_947647695.1 uncultured Clostridia bacterium
CGGCCGCATAGCGGCTTTGCGCGAGGTACTCCTCCTCTTTCCGCGCTCCGCGCTCCGTGGTGCGGCAGTGAAACCTTTCTCTAACGCACTCGTTAGCGGGGAGCGACGCGACGTCGGAAGAAACTGCGTTTCGCTCCGCTTCCCGCTGACGCGGAAAGCTGCGCACACTCCGTTCTTTCCTCCTTATCAAATGCGACCCGCTGCGCTGGGCTCGCATTTGAGTTTTACAGGGGACGAAGGACAAGGGAAAAACGATCAACGCAACACAAACGCTACGCGCCCAACTCAGCGGCCAGCGTAGCGGGGAGCGGCGCAAGTGGGAGCACGCGTCGGTGCACTGCCCTTCCTCTTATCTATGATTAGATACAATAAAGCGGTCACTAACTGCCGTAAAGCAGATCGGAGAGACCGGCATCAATGACCGGTCTAAGAACAGAAACAACGCACTGACGAACCGCAAAGCATAGACACCTATAAAACAAAAAGGGATTCTTAAGGGTAAGGCGAATTGGTGATGACGTTCTTGCGCGCAGCGCAAGGGCGGCATCACCGCTGAGCCGTCCCTTAAGCAGTTCTTTGGTTACTTTCTGTCTGTACAGAAAGTAACCGCAGTCCAGGGCGCGCAGCCCTGGGGCTGTAGGTCAATACCAACCTATCATCATAGACGCTCCCAAACTTCAACAAGCAACCCCAAAAAAGGCCCGGTTCCGTGGCACGGAACACAAAATCACAGCGGCGCTTTTTTGATCTGCCCAAACCGTCGCGGATACCGCGCCGGCGCCGGCGCGGTCTTCTCGACCACCACGACCCTGTGGATGATCCCCGTTCCGGGGATCTCATAGTCGTACCCCTGCCCCAGGCGTCCGCCCAGGACCGCCACGGCGTGGGCCGCGCCCTCCGCCTCCGCGCCGCTCTGTACGCTCTTCATCGCCAGCATCCGTCCGCCTACCTTCACATACGGCAGGCACAGCTCGCTCAAGACCCGCAAGTCCGCCACCGCACGGGACGTGGCCACGTCAAACTGCTCCCGGTACGCCGCCTCTCGCGCCAGCTCCTCCGCCCGGGCGTGCACCGTGCGCACCCCCGTCAGTCCCAGCGCGCCGCATACCTCCTCCAGCCACGTCAGCCGCTTTTGCTGGCTGTCCAGCAGCGTCACATCCAGGGACGGCGTCAAAATCTTCAACACCAGGCCCGGAAAACCCGCGCCCGTGCCCACATCCAGCAGACGCCGGCCCTCCAAGCTGCCCACGTTCAGCAGCGCCGCGCAGTCCAGCATATGCAGCCGCGCCACCTCCGGCGGCTCCGTGATCGCCGTCAGATTCATCACCGCGTTCTTCTCGATCAGCAGCCGCCCGTATTCCGCCAACTGTGCCGCCGCCTCCGGCGGCACATGCTCCCTCAATCCGTACTCCGCCAGGCCTTCGCGGATCAGCGCCTCGATCATTCCCGCTGCTCCCGCTCCGCCCGGTCCTTCAGCAAATCGCGGATCTCCACCAGCAGTTCCGCTTCCGACGGCGCGGGCGGTTCCTCCGGCGCAGCCGCCGCGGCTTCCTCCGCTTCCTTCTGCTTCGCCGCCTCCGCCTTGTCATGGGCCGCATTGAAGCATTTCACGATGCAGAACACCACAAAGGCCAGGATGATAAAGTTGATCACCGCATTGATGAAATTGCCGTAGTTCAGCGTATTGGGCGTCTCGCTCACCACGCCGAACAGATTCGGGAGCACCACCTTCATCTGGCTGAAATCGATGCCGCCCAAAAAGATCGACACCACCGGCATGATGACGTCCGACGTCAAAGACGTGGTGATCGTACCGAACGCGCCGCCGATGATGACGCCGACGGCCAGGTCCAACACATTGCCCCGGGCGATGAACGTCTTGAACTCCTCAAAAAAACCACGGGCTTTCCGGTCTGCCATAGCCCAGCCTCCTTTGTCACATAAATAAAATCAAAGATCAAACAACCGCATATGCGCCGCCAACCTCACGCCGGGCGTGCTGCCGGAGCAGGGAAGGGGCGCGGAAGGGCGGGAGCACGCCCCTCCGGCCCGCCGCCTTTTTCCGAACCCGGAACCCGTTGCGCGCCAAGGGATCGGGCGAAAAATCCAAATGGAGCCGATAGAAACGGGGAAAACGACCCTTGGTAGGTCCCCTGTCCCTCAGATTCGCTGGAAATGGAAAATACAAAGCGTGATATTTCCGCTAAACTTTTCAAATCGTAATTCTGCTTCCTTGTCCCGTTCCCTTATTACTTGCCGGGGATGAGCTTTTCCTTTCCGCCCATGTAAGGCCGGAGCACGGCGGGGATGTTCACCGAACCGTCGGCGTTCAGGTTGTTCTCCAGGAACGCGATCAGCATCCGGGGCGGCGCGACGCAGGTGTTGTTCAGGGTATGGGCCAGATACGTCTTGCCGTCGCTGCCCTTGACGCGGATCTTCAACCGGCGGGCCTGGGCGTCGCCCAGGTTGGAGCAGGAGCACACCTCAAAATATTTCTGCTGCCGGGGAGACCAGGCCTCGATGTCGCAGGACTTGACCTTCAGGTCCGCCAGATCGCCGGAGCAGCACTCCAACTGGCGGACGGAAATGTCCATGGACCGGAACAGCTCCACGGAATACCGCCACAGCTTTTCGTACCAGTCCATGCTCTCCTCGGGCTTGCAGACCACGATCATCTCCTGCTTTTCAAACTGGTGGATGCGGTACACGCCCCGCTCCTCGATGCCGTGGGCACCCTTTTCCTTGCGGAAGCACGGGGAGTAGGAGGTGAGGGTCTGGGGCAGGGCGCTCTCGGGCAGGATCTGGTCGATAAAGCGGCCGATCATGGAGTGCTCGCTGGTGCCGATCAAATAGAGGTCCTCGCCCTCGATCTTATACATCATGGCGTCCATATCCGTCTGGGACATGACGCCCTCCACCACGTTGCCGTGGATCATGAAAGGGGGGATGCAGTAGGTGAAGCCCTTATCGATCATGAAATCCCGGCCATAGGCCAGCACCGCCTCGTGGAGCCGGGCGATGTCCCCTAAGAGATAGTAAAACCCGTTGCCGGAGACACGGCCCGCGGCGTCCAGGTCGATGCCGCCGAAGGACTCCATGATCTCCGTGTGATAGGGGACGGGGAAATCGGGGACCGTGGCCTCGCCGAAGCGCTCCACCTCCACGTTGGCCGAGTCGTCGGGGCCGATGGGGACGGAGGGGTCGATGATGTTGGGGATCTGGAGCATGATCTTATGGATCTTCTGCTCCAGATCCGTCTCCTTTTCCTCCAGCTCCGCCAGACGGTCGGCGTTGGCCTTGACCTGGGCCTTCACCGCCTCGGCCTCCTCTAACTTGGATGGGTCCTTTTTCGCCTGGCCCATGAGCATCCCCACCTGTTTGGACAGGGCGTTCCGCTGGGCGCGCAGGTCGCTGGCCTCGGTGATGGCGGCGCGGTTTTCCGCGTCCAAGGCGATGACCTCGTCCACTAAGGGCAGCTTCTGGTCCTGGAATTTTTTCCTGATGTTTTCCTTCACAAGCTCCGCATTTTCCCGGAGAAATTTGATATCCAGCATACTTCAAAACACCTCTTATATCGATACAGATTGATTTTTGCCTGTCTTTTCCTTTTTTAGACCGGAACAGGTCTTTTTCCTGCCATAGGCTTTTGATCCGCCGCGGCCTTTTTATTCCGCCGAAGCTTATTTATTCCGCCATCGCTCGGGCGATGCGGTCGTAGGCCGCCCGGGGGGACTCCTCGCCCGCCGCCGCCGTATCCGGCAGCGCCTCGTACAGCTTGTCCTCCTGGAGCTGCTGGAGCAGGGGACGGCACACGTCCTCGCCTGCGCCCTGTTCATACCCGTCGTTCAGCTGCCACAGCAGCGTCAGCGCCGTCTCGGCGCGGAAATGTTGATCCGCCTGGGCGCGGATGTCCTCATTTTCCTCGGTCAGGCCGTCCACGGTCTCCTTCAGGGACGCGATCTCCGCCAAAGCGTTGTCGTACTTTTCCTCGATCTGGCGCAGCTCCTGGAGGATGTCGGCCTGGCTTTGCAGCTGGCGCAGCAGCTCCGCGTTGCTCCGGTGCTGCATCACAAAGGAGAACAGGATCAAAAGGAAGGCGATGGCAAAGAGGATGACCAGATACAAAAAGACGGGCTTTTGCTTCCCGGTCAGGTTCTTTTTCCCTTCGCCGGACACTTCCTCCGGCAGCTCCGCCGTCTCTGGCGCGCCGCTGCCGCGGGTCTCAAACTTCATCCCTTCACCCCCCGTCAATCCTTCCGGTCCCCGGAGGACGGCAGGCGGGAGAGGGCGTCCAGCAGCTCGTTGAGGTCGTCCATCCCGTAATATTCCAGCTCGATGCGGCCCTTTTTCTTCCCCGTCACGATATGGCAGCCCCGGCCCAGGCGGACCGACAGCTCCTTTTCCGCCTCGGCGGTATAGTCCACGCCGCCGGTCTTTTCCGGCGTCTTCGCTGCCTTTTCACCCTTTTGCAGCTTCTTGACCAAGCTTTCCGTCTGGCGCACGTTCAACCCGTCCTTCAAGATCAGCTTTGCCGCCTGCTCCTGCTCCGGCGCCTTCAGCGGCACCAGCGCCCGGGCGTGTCCGGCGGAGAGCTGTCCCGTGGACACCAGCTCCCGCACAGAGGGCGTCAGGTTCAGCAGCCGCAGCACGTTGGCCACATTGCTGCGGCTTTTGCCCACGCGGCTTGCGGCCTCCTCCTGGGTCATGGCGTAATCTTCCATCAAGGTCCGGTAGCCCTCGGCCTCCTCGATGGGGTTCAGGTCCTCCCGCTGGAGGTTTTCGATCATGGCCAGCTCCATGGCCTTGCGGTCGTCGGCCTCCACGATCAGGGCCGGGACTTCGGTCAGCCCCGCCAAACGGGCCGCCCGCCAGCGCCGCTCCCCGGCGATGATCTGGTAGTAGCCCGAGGACAGACGCCGCACGGTCAGGGGCTGGATGATGCCGTGGGCGCGGATGGACTCGGCCAGCTCGGTGAGGGCCGCGTCGTCAAAATATTTGCGGGGCTGTTTGCGGTAGGACTCCACCTTGGCGATGGGCAGTATCGTCGCGCCGCCCTCGCCCGGGGCCGTCAGGGCGGAGGTGTCGCCCAAGAGGGCGCCCAATCCCTTGCCCAGTCCCTTCTGCGTTGTTTTTGCCATTGCCGATGCTCCTTAATTTTATATTTGCTCCTTATGGTTTCTTCGTTCCCGCCGCCGCTTTCCGGTCCGGCTGGCGCGCGGCTTGTTCACTCCGCATCCGGCCCGCCGTTCGTCTGCAAGAACTCGTCGGCCAAGGTAAGATAGGCCTCGCTGCCGCGGCTGGCGTGATCGTAGGCGGTGATGGGCTTGCCGTAGCTGGGGGCCTCGGACAGGCGCACGGTGCGGGGGACGACGGTGGCGTAGACCTTGCCGGGGAAGTAGCGCTTGACCTCCTCGGCCACCTGGTTGGCAAGATTCGTCCGCCCGTCGAACATGGTCAGCAGCACGCCCTCCAACTCCACCTCGGGGTTCAGCGACCGCTTCACGATGCGGATGGTGTTGATCAGATCGCTCAGACCCTCCAGGGCGTAATACTCGCACTGGACGGGGACGAGGATGGTGTCCGCCGCGCACAAACCGTTGAGCGTGAGCAGCTCCAGGGAGGGGGGACAGTCGATCAGGATATAGTCGTATTCTTCCCGCAGGGCGCTCAGAGCGTCCTTGAGCAGAAATTCCCGCCGGGGCAGGTCGATCATTTCAATGCCCGCGCCCGCCAAGGCTTTGGAGGAGGGGAGAACGTCGCCCCATTTCGTTGCCGCCACGCTTTTTTTCACGTCGGTGCCGTTGATGAGCACGTCGTAGATCCCGGCGGAGACGGTCTTGTCCACGCCCATGCCGGAGGTGGAGTTGGCCTGGGGGTCAAAGTCGCACAGCAGCACGCGCTGTCCTTTTTCTTTCAATGCCGCCGTCAGACTGACGCAGGTGGTGGTTTTTCCCACGCCGCCCTTCTGATTGACCACGGCCACGATTTTTGCCATTGTCGATACCAGCCTTCCCTGTCCGCCCGGCGGGCGGACCTGTATTTTTTGAAAACTTCCGATGGAAAGAATTATATCATCATTGCCGGATGGAAACAAGGCGTAAATGGAAATTTTCGTATTTCCAGGAAGGGGCGGCCGCCCCGGCGGAGAATCTTGCCGCAGACGCGGCGCGGTCTTGTGGGGGAATGTTTCATGTGAAACAATATCTTGTGGGGAAGGGGGGAAGGAGTGTTTCATGTGAAACATTGGGGGAGGCTTTGTTCCGTGGGCGCGGAACCGGGCCATCCCCGCACGATCCCTTTGTTCCGTGGCACGGAACCGGGGTTATCCCTGCGAAAGCAGGGATTCCTTTTTTTGTGGGTGGGCCAACGTCCTTGGGTGCAACTCCGTTGCGGGGAGCGTCTATGATGACACGTTGCAATGACCAATCCCCCCAGGGCTACGCGCCCTGGACTGCGGTTACTTTCTGTGCAGACAGAAAGTAACCAAAGAACTGCTTAAGGAGCGGCGCAATCGCGATGCTGCGCCGGAGCTTTGCTCCGGCACGACATCGCCAGTCGCCGCCCCTTAAGAATCCCTTTTTACTTTTTAGGTGTCTATGCTTTCCGTTCCGTTGGTGCGCCGTTTCTGTACCCAGACCGGTCATGGATGCCGGTCCCTCCGATCTGCTTTACGGCAGTTAGTGACCGCTTTATTGTATCTAATCACTGATAGGAGGAAGGGTGCCCCGCCGACGCGTGCTCCCACTTGCGCCGCTCCCCGCTTCGCTGGCCGCTGAGTTGGGTGCGTGCCGTTTGTGTTGCGTTGATCGCTTTAGTGGTGCGGTATTGGCTGGTTTCCCTGTCATTCCGAGGAGGGGAATAGCCCCGACGTGGGAATCCGTCCCTCGTCTTTCGTCTCCTGTCTCTCGTCCGTCGCCTTTCCTCTCCCGTAAAAACTCAAATGCGAGCCCAGCGCAGCGGGTCGCATTTGAAAAGGAAGAAGGAACGGAGCGAAGCGCAGTTTTCGCCACCAGGTGGAAACGGAATGTGCGCAGTTTCTTCCACTGACGCACCACTGAGCGCGGAGCGCGGAAAGAGAAGGAGTACCTCGCGCAAAGCCGCTGTGCGACCGTCAGCAATGACAGGCTGCGTCCATGAGACCACTAACCCATCGCAAAGCACCTCGGAGAGACCGGCACCAGTGACCGGTCTGCGTACAGAAACGACGCACTAACGTACCGCAAAGCATAGACACGCAAAAAGAAGAAAGGGATTCTTAAGGGGCGGCGACTGG
>CANSLL010000112.1 GCA_947647695.1 uncultured Clostridia bacterium
CCTCCGCCCGCCGGTTCGCAGGCGCGGCCGCGGCCGCCAGCACGCGGCAGGCCGCAGCATGCGGTCCCGCGCTGTCCTCAATCTCGTCGCGCAGCTTCCAATATGCCATAATCACCGACTCGTCCGCAGCAATTTGCAGCGCCCGGGAGGAAACCAGCCGTTCCTCCCGACGAAACGACCGGAACGGACAGCGAAAATGCTCCTGCTCCCCTTCCCCGCCGGACAGCACTATGGCAAGAAAAGTAAAATCATAATTCAGGATCAGCCTGGCCGGCGCGCCGCTGCGCGCGCCCAATTCATGGCACAGCCCGCAGTATGCGGCATGGAAGCGGCGGCAGTCTTCCTCCCCCAGCTTGTCCATCACCGGACGCACATATCCAAACATCCGCGCCTCTTTCCGCTACAGTACGCCGGTCAAAACAGCCGGACGATCTCATATTGCAGCGTCCCGTTTTTCTTGACATAACGGTTATAGGCAAAGGCCGGAAGCAGGCCGGCCAGGAAGCAGACGGCTCCCGTCAGCCCGCTGAGCAAATCGCTCAGATGCAGCGCCGCGGTCCCCAGGGCATAACCCAGGAAAAAGCAGACGACCGGCAGCACATAGACCAGCGCCACCACGTTCAGCACCTTCCTGGTGCTGCTCTCCACCACGACCTTGTCGCCGGGCTTGGCCTGGATCTCATTTTTCGCCACGGCATGAACGGCGTAGCCTGCCACGCCGCAGCCCGCGCAGTCCGCGCAGTCGTGCCCACAGGCCGACTGGCGCGGAACGGAGATCTCCGCGTGGCGCGCGTCGATCAGTTTTTCAACAGTTGCGATCTGTGTCATTTCCCTTTGTCCCCTTCTCCGCTCAGGTCCGTTGCAGGCGGTAACTGATCTGATAGACGCCGATGGCGCCGGCGTCCGCCGTGCCGTCCACATAGACGCGGGCGCGGGCGGTATACGTTCCGCTGGCAAAGGACATATCCGAAAGATCGACCACCATGCGGATGTTCTTTGCGGTGATCTTCTCCAGCGCCTCCGGCTTTCCGCGCAGCGTCACATTGACGCTTTGGGTGATGGCCGAGGCGGCATACCCCTCCGTCACATTGGCGAAGGAGATATTGGTGCATTCATACGTCTCCGTCTGCATCCCCCGGAAGGAAATATTGACCCGGACGGTATCTGCACTGCTCTCATTGATGCAGCCGCTGGGGATGGGGATGTCATACTCCAGCGTATCGTCTCCCAGCACCTGGCTCAGATCGATCTGGGCGACCTCGATCTCCTCCAACTTTTCCAGGGTGCTCTTTTCTCCCGACAGTGTGACCTTGTCGACCGAACAGGAATACTCGATATTCTCCAGACGCGACCCGTCGCTCTCGATGAAAGCCACCGTCAGCGGTACCTCCTTCAGCGTAACGATCGGCACGTCTACCCGCACCTTATCCTCGCTGCAGCGGAGCTTTGTCTTGTCGGCCGCATTCCCTGCCGCGTCCAGCAGGCGGAAATCAAGATATTCATTATACGACGCGGTCTCCTTGTTCACCGTGACGGAAACCACCGCGCGTTCCACGCCCGACACATCCTCCTCCGTACCGCTGATGGTCAGCGTCTGGGGGGAAAGCTGGCATTCGCGCAGGATATATCCGTCGGCTACCGTGCCGTTGACATCGGCCACAACGGGAACCGTTTTGCTGTACAGCTCCCCGATTTCCACAGGGATCTTATACATGCTGGCGGAAACCACCGTTACAGAGCTGGGCGAGACGTTGCTGGGATAAATGATGGTGTAATCCAGCGTCTGGTTCCCCTTGGTCAGAATGCTCCGCACATCCGCTTGGATTCTGATATTGTTCCGGCTGATTTTGGACACCACCTGGCGGCGGCCCTGGAGCCGCAGGTCGATCTTTGTATCCCCGCCCGACACCAGCATCAGCCCGCGCTCGGCCAGCTCGTCCGTTTCGCCGACAAACGTAACCGGAATACCATACAGCCGCACGTCCTGTTCATGGGCCACTGTATTGTCCACATACAGCCAGAATACGACCGCGATCAGGACTGATATCACCACATAGATCGCCTTCTGGGATTTACTGCTTTCCATCGCCGTCTCCATTTCTTGCTGCTTTTTTTGATCTCAGGCTTTGCAGGCCCAGCTTAACAAAGTTCTGTTTCCCTCCGGTGTCCTCTTCACGGGGAATCAATTCATTGCGCAGGAACTTCTCCAGCGTTTCCGCAGATAAATGGCGGCGCAGCTTTCCATCCACCGCCACGGAGACCGCCCCCGTCTCCTCCGACACCAGTACGATCACCGCGTCGGAATTTTCGCTCATGCCGATGCCTGCGCGGTGGCGCATCCCAAGATCACGGCTCAGGTTGACGTTTTTGGACAGCGGGAGCATGCATCCCGCTCCCAGCAGACGCCCCTCCCGCACGATAGCCGCGCCGTCGTGCATGGGCGCATGGATAAAGAAGATGTTCTTCAACAGCTCGGACGTCACGTTCGCATCCAGCTTCGTCCCGCTGCGGAGCACATCGTCCAGGCGAATCTCACGCTCAAACACCAGAAGTACGCCCGTGCGGCTCTGGGCCATCTCCGTGCAGGCCGTCACCGTCTCCTGGATGGCCTGTTCGATGGCAGGCAATGCCTCCTCCCGGCCGAACATCTGCTTCAGACCCGTGCTGGAGCCGAGCTTTTCCAATGCGCGGCGCAGCTCCGGCTGAAAAATGATGATCAAAGCCAGAACGCCCCACTCCACCGCCCGGCTCAACAGAAAGTTGATGCAGCGCAGATCCAGAATGGCCGACACCCACATGATCAGCAGCAGTACAAAAACGCCCTGCAAAATGCGCACTGAGGTCGTCGACCGCAGGCGGATCAAAATACTGTATACAACGAACGCAATGATCGCCATGTCCAGTACATCGGTGATCTTAATCGTCATCAAATAGTTCACAGCCATATGATATATGGCGGAGATCACATCCATCGTCCCATTCCTCTGATTTCAGACTATTATACAACCCATTCAGGTTGATATTTTATTATACAATATCCCGCAGATAAATGCAACGCAAAACCCGGCAAAATCGTCTGTTTCCCGGCTGCTTCAGCGGAAAACGCCTCCGGCGGCGTCCAGAAGTGCGGTACGGCGAACGGAAATGAAGTCTGGACGGTATGCCGGCAGCTCCTTCTCAATCGCAGCTCCGATCAGGATGGGGTTCAATCCCGGATTCTGGGCCGACACCACCAGCCGGGCGGCGATCTCATCTGCCCTTTCCTCAAAGGAAATCTCCCGGATCAGAGGAATGATGTCCACATCCGCCAGGTCCTTGTGTTTCGTTTTTTTCTGGACTATCAGCACCGGACGGGCAAACAGCTCTGTCAACCGCGCCCCAGCGCCGCCGGGGACACCGCCGTCGTAATCCAGCACTGCCTCCGCCGCAACGTAAGCAAGCTCCCGGACAGGACGCGCCGCTTCGTAGGCCTCCAGCACCCGCAGTCCCTCCGGGCAGCCCTCGTTCAGCAGAGCCGGCAGGACCGCGCAGTCGAGCTCTTGCTCCGTCTCAAAATCCAGCAGCTCACAGCAGCTGCTCTGCCCCACCGGCAGCGGCAGGACAATGGACATGACCGGATGGGGATGGAACCCCTTGGAATGCTTGATGAACATCCCGCCGCGCAAAAACAGGCGCTGGAACGTGCGCATCAGGTCCAGATGGGAGATATACCGGGCCGGACCGTCCTTTTCAAACAACAACCGCAGTTTAGACATCGCATTTCCCTCCCTCCACAAGGCGGTTCGCCCCGCAGCCGGAGCACTGCCCGCGGCAGTCCGGCGTGGTCACGCCCTGGTAGGCGCGTTCCCGCTCCCGCCACAAAAATGCCGTGGAAACGCCGGAGGAGATCACGCTCCAGGGCAGCACCTCATCCTTTGTTCGGACGCGGTTGGCGTAAAACGCCGGATCCAAGCCGCAGGCAGAAAAGGCGTCCTGCCAGGTCTCCAGACGGTAATAATCCTGCCAGGCGTCCATTTTCGCGCCCTTGCGCCAGGCCGTCTCCAATACGCGGCCCAGACGCCGGTCTCCCCGGGAAAGTACGGCTTCCAAAAAGCTCGTGTCGGAATCGTGCCATTTGTACGACACCGATTTGGTACGGATGCTGTCCCGCAGCAGTTGAACGCGCCGTTCGTATTCTTCTTTGGTGATCTGGGCTTCCCACTGGAACGCCGTGTGGGGTTTTGGCACAAACCAGGAGGTGGAAACTGTCACGGTAACGCCCCGGCGCTTGTCCTGGGCATACTCCCGCCAGGTATGGACCACATGGGCGGCGATCTTCGCAATATCCACGATATCCTCGTCCGTCTCCGTGGGCAGTCCCAGCATGAAATAGAGCTTGACCGCATTCCAGCCGCCTTCAAAAGCGATGCGGCAGGACTGGAGCAGATCGTCCTCCGTAAGGTTCTTGTTGATGACGTCCCGCAGGCGCTGGCTGCCCGCCTCCGGGGCAAAGGTCAGCCCCACCTTGCGCCCCCGCGCCAGGCGCTGCTGCAGCTCCATCGAAAAATTGTCCGCCCGCAGCGACGGCAGAGACAGATGGATCTTCTTTTCCTCGCAGTAATCCATCAGGCCGTCGCACAGGTCGTTCAGGGGCGGATAGTCGCTGGTGCTCAAAGACGAAAGGGTCATTTCCTGATAGCCGGAATCCTGCAAAGACTCGATCCCGTAGCGCACCAGCAGATCCTTACTGCGATTGCGCACCGGCCGGTAGACATACCCCGCCTGACAAAACCGGCAGCCGCGGATACAGCCGCGGAACAGCTCCAGCGTCACCCGGTCGTTGACGATCTCCGTGGAGGGTACGATGGTCTTTACGGGGAAATACGCCCGGTCCATATCCTGCACGATACGCTTTGTCACGGTGGGGCGCACGCCGTCCCGGGGCGTGATGGCAGCAACGGTACCATCGTCGTGGTAGGTCACGTCGTAAAGGCTTGGCACATAAACGCCGTCCAACTCCGCCGCCGCGCGTAAAAACTGCCCCTTGCTCCATCCTTCGGCCTTCCCTTTGCGGTACAGCGCAATCAGCTCCGCCGTGACATCCTCACCGTCGCCCAGGGAAAAGAGGTCGATAAAATCCGCCAGGGGTTCCGGGTTATAGCAGGCCGTCCCGCCGGCCAGGACGATGGGCGTCAGCTCCGTGCGCTCCGCCGCATGGAGGGGGATATGGGCCAGATCGAGCATATTCAATACGTTGGTAAACGCCATCTCATACCCCAACGAAAAGCCGATCATATCAAAGGCGCCCACGGCGTCCCCGGATTCCAAAGCGTACAGGGGGATATCCGCACGGCGCATCTCCTCTTCCATATCCGGCCACGGCGCAAACACCCGCTCACACCATACGCCCGGCATCTCATTCATCATGCCGTACAAAATGCGCACGCCCAGATTCGACATGCCGATTTCATAAGTATCAGGAAAACAGAAGGCAAAGCGGACGTCCACCTCCGCCTTGTCCTTCACCACCTGGCGGTACTCTCCGCCCACATAGCGCGCGGGCTTCTGCACCCGCGGCAAGATCCGCTCCAATCGTTTATCCACAGGTAAAATCTCCTATTATTTCAAAATATATAGATCTGATAGAAGTATTTTACCGTGTTTCCGCCGGTTTGACAATACCTGTTTCCAAACACCAGTTCCCCACCGCCCAGATCAGGCACAACAGCAGCGGCAGCTGAATGCCGAGCATCCCCTGGAGCCCGGCGCCGGCCACAAGCAGCAGCCCCAGGCACAGACAGCTGACAACATGTACCGCCCGGTCCGCCGTGATAGGCTGCGTCAAATAAGACAGCGCCAAAAACAGCGCCCGCCCGCCGTCCAGCGAACGCAGAGGCAGAAGATTGAATACCGCTAAAGACGCATGGATGCCCGCGATTACATAGGCCCTCTCCCAGCCCAAAGAGGTGGCCATATGCGCCAAAAACAGCGCGCAGGCAAGATTGCTTCCCGGTCCCGCCAACACCGCCAGAAGCTCCTGCCCGTAGGACAGCCGCGCCGCGTTCCGAATACACAGCTCTCCGCCAAAAAGGGTGATGCGAAACGATGCGATCTCCCCGCCGGCCGCATAGACCGCCGCCATATGGCCGCACTCATGGAGCGCCGCCGCCAAAAGGATATGCAGCAACAGGCGCTCCCGGTCCACCATCGCAAAGACCGCCAACAGAAAAAGGAACGCGGGACTGACGGAAAAAACGCCGGAGTTACGCCTCCTCCAGCGTGACATAATAGATCGGGTTGAGATACGTTTCACCGTCCAGAAGGCAGAAATGAAGGTGCGGCCCCGTGGCCAGACCCGTATGGCCGACCTCGGCGATCTGCTCCCCTTTCTTTACCTGGGAACCGCTGGTAACGGTCCACTTGCTGCAATGGGCATACAGCGACGTGATCCCGCCCGCATGGCTGATCAGAAGATACTTTCCCAGGGAAGCGCTCTCCCCTGCCGCTTTCACGGTCCCGTCGGCAAAGGCGACAATGGCGCTGCCCTCCGAGGCGGCAATGTCGAGGCCCCGGTGAAATTTTTCCTCCCCGTCCACCGGGTGCTCCCGGTAGCCAAAGGGCGAAGACAGCCAGCCGGATACCGGCGTCGTATAAGAAAAGCCCAGCACTTTCTGCTCCATGCACACGCCCTCGGGCAGATTTTCCGCAGCGTAGACCGGCCCGGCGGCGTCTCCACCGGAAGCATCCTCCGGCTGGGCCGGGGCCGTATGAGGCGGCAGCTCACTGGCCGTCACGGCGGTCAACATTTGTGCTGCACCGCGGTTTTGTTCCTGTTGCAGCCATGCGCCGCCATCCGACCAATGCCGGGAAAAAGCCAGCAAGACGTCGACCGGCTCTTGCTGGCTGATCTCCATCAGCGGCACGGCGACGCCTGTCTCCACCGCCTGCGCGCCCATGGGATGAAATACTTCCATATAAACGTTGTTTGCCGCCTCCTGTACGCTGGTCTCTCCGCTGACAGCCCGCCCCACCGCGCCGAACACCGCCCGGTAATCCACACTGCTTTCCATCTGTGCGGCAAAGACGCTGCGCAGCTCTTGGAAGCGCTCCGGCATATTGACCTTTGTGACCACCAGTGCAAGGAAAATCAACGCACAGGCGAGCAGGCGTCCCCAGCGCAGCAATTCCGCATTGGTAAAGGTCTCCTTTCCCTTTTGTTTTGTTCCGCCGGTGCTATATAAGCGGCTGCTGCCGCGGTATTCCTCCGCCACCGGGATATAGGTATGTTCTGTCA
>CANSLL010000113.1 GCA_947647695.1 uncultured Clostridia bacterium
AATGGATGTCCCGTCAATGATTTAAGGAGGAATCTTTTATGCGTATTCAGCACAATATCATGGCGATGAACGCCTACAGAAACTACAACACCAACACTTCCGCACTGTCTAAGAACCTGGAAAAACTGTCTTCCGGTTATAAGATCAACCGCGCGGGCGATGACGCCGCCGGTCTGGCTATCTCCGAGAAGATGCGCGCACAGATCACCGGCCTGAACGCCGCGCAGAAGAACGTCAAGGACGGCATCAGCCTCGTCAAGACCGCTGAGGGCGCGATGCAGGAGATCCAGGACATGCTCAACCGCATGGACTATCTGGCAACCCAGTCCGCCAACGGCACCTATGACAACGAGGTTGACCGTGCGAACTTGCAGAAGGAAGTTGAAGCGCTGAAGTCCGAAATCAACCGTATCGCGGACAGCTCCAACTTCAACGGCATCAAGCTGCTGGACGGCTCCCTGGACCCCACCGCCACCGGCGTGGGTAAGACCGACGCCAATGCTGGCACCGTGACTACCCTGGTCAGCTCCAGCAAGGGCGCTGCTCTGGGCACCAACACCATTGAGCACCAGGACGGCACCCAGGCCGCAAAGACCAAGTTCGGCGTGGCTCTGCATGAGGTGAAGTTCAACAACGCTGCTGGTGAGGGCATCAAGATCTCCATTGGCGGCGATGCCAATTTCATCACCATCAAGGGCGGCGCTCAGGGCAACAACGACGAGATGACCGCGAAGGACATCGTGGATTATCTCACCGCCCACAGCAACGAAGCCAATACCGCCAAGCTGGAGTTCGGCGGAAATATTGCGAAGGGCGCTAACGCCGGTGAGATCGTCATTGACGGCGAGACCTTTACGCTGGGAACCGCCGACGGCGGCACTACCCTGACCTTTGAGCAGAAGGCCGTGACTACTAAGCACATCGACGGCGATATGCAGGTCAAGGTGACCGGCGCGGGCACCGCCGCTGTCAAGCCCGGCTGGGTAACCGGTGCCTATACCGCTGGTACTACTGATGCCGCTGGCACTACTGGCATGCAGGATGATGCCAAGATTGATGTCGTCGTTACCATTCCTGATTCCACCGGCGCTGGCGGCGCTGACGAGGATCTGAGCTTTTCCATTACCGCTCTGGAGAATGCGGCGACCGCTGACGAGATCGTTGCTGCCTTGAAGGCCGCATCGGCAAATAATGGCAATGGCGACGCTGTTACGCTCGGAAGTCTTTATGACATCACGGCTGGCGCTGATAACAAGATCACGTTTACCCTGAAGGATGGCGAGGAGGGTACTGTTAAGTCTTTCGCCTATACTGCGGATACTGGCACTGCCGCTGGTACGGATGTGAAAGCTACCATGGTTGCCGGTGCGGCCACGACAGCTCAGGACGCTGGCGACGATCCCGTGACCGGCGACTACAACATGAAGACCACCGTGACCACCCAGGGCCAGGATGCCGGTGCCAGCCGCATCGCCAGTGGTGTGGCCACTCTGGCCGCCAAGGACTTCGCCGACAAGACCATCATCAAGATCGGCGACAAGGAGTACACCGTCACCACCGACAAGGCCAATGTGGACAACAGCAACCCCGCCGGCAAGGGCGACTATATCTATGTGGGTGACCTGGATTTGAGCACCGACCTTCAGACCGCCATTGACCGCCTGACTGTCAAAGCCGCAAGCAATGAGGTGTGGACTGTGGGCCAGGGCCCCACCGCGGGCACTATTACCTTCGTGGAGAAGGTCAACGCCGCTGGCAAGAGCTACACCGAGCAGAAGCTGAACGGTGGCACTGAGTTGCCCGACGGCGCGTTCGACCTGACCAAGGAAAGCGTCATCAAGGAGACCTTCGGCGTTGTCACCGGCAAGACTGCGGCGGAGGCCGGTAAGGATGGCAAGGAGCTAACTTTGCAGATTGGCGATACTGCTGACACATACAACCGCCTGGAAGTCAAGGTGGGCGATATGCACACCGCTGCTCTGGGGATTGCCGATCTCGATATCAGCAAGCCCGATCTCGCCAAGGATGCAATTGATACCATCAAGAAAGCCATCAATCAGGTGTCTTCCGTCCGCGGCGACCTGGGCGCTGTCCAGAACCGTCTGGAGCACACGGCCAACAACCTGTCCGTGATGGCGGAGAACATCCAGGACGCAGAGTCCACCATCCGCGACACGGACGTTGCCGAGGAAATGATGGCTTACACCAAGAACAACATCCTGATCCAGTCCGCTCAGGCGATGCTGGCCCAGGCGAATCAGGTGCCCCAGGGCGTCCTCCAGCTGCTCCAGTAATTCGCAGGTTGTTTTTGGAAAACAAACCCAATAAGGGAAATGGGAGAGGGCTTTCGTCCTCTCCCTTCTTTTTTGCGTGGGTGCTCCCGTTGCGTGGGAGCACCCATGTTGTCATGTTGGTGTTGACCTGTACCCCCCAAGGGCTGCTCGCCCTTGGAACCTCGGGTACTTTCTGTGCGGACAGAAAGTACCCAAAGAGCCGCTTAAGGGACGGCGAGCAGCGATGCTGCGCCTTCGGCGCGACATCGCCAGTCGCCTTACCCTTAAGAATCCCTTTTCCCATTTGAGGGATTGCTGCGTTGCGATACGCTCCCGCGCCGCGTTTGAACCGGTCCGGTCATTGATGCCGGTCCCCCCGAAGTGCTTTGCGATGGGTTAGTGATCTCATAGACGTAGCCTGTCATTGGCACCGGTCGCACAGCGGCCTTGCGTGACGTGCCCCCACTTGCGCCGCGCTCCGCGCTTGGTGGCGCGGCAGAGGAAATTGTACATTGCTTTGCTTTCGTTGTATGATGGAACGTTTGATAAGGCACCCATTTCCAAGCCTCCTTAGGCATCAGAGGTGGTACGGGCGCAGCCCGTGACGGTGGATTGCGTTTCGCGCAGCGAAACATGCGGAGCAAAAGCAAAAAGGATTGCGGGATGTAACGAAAAAACAAATGCTTCTAAAAGAAACTTGAAATAGCCTGTTGCTTCCAGCCAACAATCCTCAGTCAGCTTGCGGCTGACAGCTCCTTTACCTGCGTCAGAAGAAACTGTGCTTCGCTCCGTTCCTTCTTCCGCTTCAAATGCGACCCGCTGCGCTGGGCTCGCATTTGAGTTTTTACGGAAGACGAAGGACGGGGGACGGATTCCCACGTCGGGGCTATGCCCCTCCTCGGAATGACAGGGAAACGTACCACTACCGCACCACTAAAACGATCAACGCAACACTTTCCCCATCGCACCCAACTTAGCGGCCAGCGTAGCGGGGAGCGGCGCAAGTGGGAGCACGCGTCGGTGCATTGCCCTTCCTCTTGCCAATGATTAGACACAGTAAAGCGATCACTAACCATCGCAAAGCAGATCGGAGAGGCCGTCATCAGTACCGGATTGGGTACAGAAATAGCGCACCAACGAATCGCAAAGCATAGGCACGCAAAAAACAAAGAAAGGGATTCTTAAGGGGCGGCGACTGGCGATGTCGTGCCGGAGCATAGCTCCGGCGCAGCATCGCTGCTCGCCGCTCCTTAAGCGGGTCTTTGGTTCCTTTCTGCCCGCGCAGAAAGGAAAGAGGGGCCCCCGCGCGAGCCCAGCGCAGCGGGTCGCGTGGGGAGAGGAAGAAGGAACGGAGTGTGCGCAGCTTTCCGCGCCAGCGGGAAGCGGAGCTAAGCGTAGTTTCTTCTGACGACGTCCAGGGCGCGCAGCCCTGGGGCTGTAGGTCAATACCCACCTATCATCACAGATGCTTCCAAATCCCGACAAGTAACACCAAAAAAGAGTGGAGAGGGCATTCGCCCTTTCCAAATAAACATTTTACTACAGCGATGCATTTTTTCACAGAAACAACACATTTTATGATTAGTCATTATCCCCCGGCACCCGCCGCACAGCGCAGCAAAAAGCGCCCGCCGCGGCGCCCCGTGGCAAACCAAAAAAACAGGAGGCATCCCCCCATGAAAAAAGACTTCATCGATACCAGCGATTTTACAAAAGCAGAATTACTGGACATCATCGACCTGTCCCTGGCCATTAAAAAAGCCATCAAATCGGGCTACCATCCCCCGCTGCTCCAGGGCATGACCCTGGGCATGATCTTCCAGCAGTCCTCCACCCGCACCCGCGTCTCTTTTGAGACCGCCATGCAGCAGCTGGGCGGCCACGCCCAGTACCTCGGCCCCGGCATGATCCAGCTGGGCGGCCACGAAACCATTGAGGACACCGGCAAGGTCCTCTCCCAGCTGGTCGATATCGTCATGGCCCGCGTGATCGAGCATGATTCCGCTGTCCGCCTGGCTCGCGCCGCCACGATCCCCGTCATCAACGGCATGTCCGACTACAACCACCCCACCCAGGAGATCGGCGATCTGTGCACCATCGTGGAAAATCTGCCCCGGGGTAAAAAATTAGAGGACTGCAAGGTCGTCTTTGTGGGCGACGCCACCCAGGTCTGCGCCTCCCTGGCCATGATCACCACCAAGCTGGGGATGCACTTCGCCCACTACGGCCCCAAGGGCCACCAGCTTGCCGAAAGCCCCAGCGCCGCCTGCCTGCCGGTCATTGAAGAAAACTGCCGCGCCTCCGGCGCTACCTTTGAATACGGCGACCGCCGCGACCTGGTCAAGGGCGCAGACTTTATCTACACCGACGTCTGGTACGGCCTGTACGAGTCCGAAACGCCCAAGGAAGAGCGGGTGAAAACCTTCCACGAGTATCAGGTCAACCGGGAGCTGATGCAGCTGGGCAACATCGGCTGCAAGTTCATGCACTGCCTGCCCGCTACCCGCGGCGAGGACGTCACCGACGAGGTGGCCGACTCCGACGCTTCCTTGTGCTGGGACGAGGCCGGCAACCGCCTGACCGCCATGCGCGGCATCCTGGTCTACCTGACCCGGGACCGCGTGCTGCCCACGGACTTGCAGCTGGCGGCGGCCAAGGAGGAACTGGACTGCTTCCTGGCGGCGCGCATGATCCGCTAAACGTGCCGCCACCTCCGGGAGCACGGATGGCGTCCGGTTTGCGGCCCCGTGCTCCCGGACCGGATTTGAGACGCAGTTTGAATCTGAATAGAAGGAGTGCATTACGATGTCCCATGATCCCCGTATCGTCATCGCCCTGGGCGGCAATGCCCTGGGCGATACTCCCGAGGAGCAGCAGCGCAAAATCGAGGCGGCCTGCCCGTCCTTGATCGATCTGATCGCCCAGGGCAACGAGATCCTCGTCTGCCACGGCAATGGTCCCCAGGTGGGCATGATCCAGCAGGCCTTCGACACGGCCTCCGCCGTCAACGACAAGGTCGCCCCCATGGCGCTGCCCGAGTGCACCGCCATGAGCCAGGGCTATATCGGCTATCATTTGCAAAAAGGCATCAAGCGCGAGCTGCGGCTGAAAGGGATGCCCTGGCATGTGGCCACGGTGGTCACTCAGGTGGTGGTGGACCGGAACGACAGCGCTTTCCGGCATCCCACCAAGCCCATCGGAGCGTTTTATACCAAGGAAAAAGCAGAGGCGCTGAAACAGGCCGATCCGTCCCTGACTTTTATGGAAGACGCAGGGCGCGGCTACCGCCGGGTTGTGGCGTCGCCCAAGCCCGTTTCCATCGCGGAGGCGGCGTCCATCCGCAACCTGCTGGACAACGAATACATTGTGATTGCCTGCGGCGGAGGCGGCGTGCCTGTTTACGCCAACGAAGAGGGCGACTATGTGGGCGTGCCCGCGGTGATCGACAAGGATTTTGCCGCCGCCAAGCTGGCAGAAACCATGGACGCGGAATATCTGTTTATTCTCACCGCCGTGGATCACGTCGCGATCAACTTCGGCAAGCCCGATCAGAAGGAGCTGTCCGCCATGACAGCGGCGGAGGCGGAAGAATATATCGCCCAGGGGCAGTTCGCCCCCGGCAGTATGCTGCCCAAGGTCCAGGCCGCCGTGCGCTTTGTGCGCAGCGGGGAAAACAGAAAAGCCGTTATCGCGTCCCTGGAAAAAGCGCCCCTGGCCATCCGCGGCGAGAGCGGTACGATGATCACGCGGTAAGCCGGGCCGGGAATTTGGCGCTTCCCGTCTCCCGCCGCGCTGCGGCTTTGTCCCGTTCAGGGCGGCGGGGTCGGGATGGGAAAAAAGTCTTGCTTTTTTCCCGCGTTCGTGCTATGATAGCAAAAATTTCAGGCGCTGCCCCACGGGTCCTCCACAGCGGCGCCGCAAGAAAGGGTGTCCGTATTGAAACACTTGCTCAGTCCCCTGGACCTGTCTGTGGATGAGATCGACGGATTGATCGCCGTCGCCGAAGACATTGCCCGAAGCCCTGAAAAATACCGTCACGTCTGCGATGGGAAAAAACTTGCCACCTGTTTTTATGAACCGAGTACACGAACCCGTTTGAGCTTTGAATCTGCCATGCTCAGCTTAGGGGGAAGTGTCCTCGGTTTTTCCAGCGCTGACTCCAGCTCCGCCGCCAAGGGCGAAAGCGTAGCCGACACTGCCCGTACCATCGCCTGCTACGCCGACATCATCGCCATGCGCCATCCCAAGGAGGGCGCGCCCATGGTGGCCTCCCTCCGCTCCCCCATCCCCATCATCAACGCCGGCGACGGCGGCCATCAGCACCCGACCCAGACGCTGACAGACCTGCTGACCATCCACATGGAAAAGGGGCATTTGGACAATCTGACCATCGGATTGTGCGGCGACCTGAAATTCGGCCGCACCGTCCACTCCCTCATCACCGCCCTGTCCCGCTATCCGGGTATCCGCTTCGTGCTGATCTCCCCGGATGAGCTGCGCGTCCCGGGCTTTGTGCGCGACGGCGTGCTGTATAAAAACGATATTCCCTTTGAGGAGCACGATTCCCTGGAGGCGGCTCTGCCGAAGCTGGACATCCTGTATATGACCCGCGTCCAGCGGGAACGGTTCTTCAACGAGGAGGACTACATCCGCCTGAAGGACCGTTATATCCTCACCATAGAAAAGATGTCCCTGGCCCGCCCGGAGATGATCGTGATGCACCCAATGCCCCGCGTCAACGAGATCAGCGTGGAGGTGGACGACGACCCGCGGGCCGTCTATTTCAAGCAAACCCAATATGGCGTATATATCCGCATGGCGCTCATTATGAACCTTTTGGGATTGGAGGCGTAAGGCAATGCTGAATATCAGTGGAATCGAGGAAGGGTATGTCATCGACCATATCAAGGCTGGCAGCTGCATGAAAATTTACGATGCGCTGAATTTGGAGC
>CANSLL010000114.1 GCA_947647695.1 uncultured Clostridia bacterium
CGGCGACCTGCTGATTACGAATCAGCTGCTCTACCAACTGAGCCACAGTAGCGTTCCTTTGACAAATGCGTTTATTATATTACCACATCCACCCGGCGCAGTCAACCTTTTTTCCTGCTCTTTTCTAAATTATACTCTTTGTACTTACCGCTCTGCCGCCGTCGTCCTTTTTGAAATATTCATGCAACCCTTCCTTCACCGCCCTTTTCTTTTTGTTTTTATTTTTCGCATATTTCCAATTTTTTCAAACTTTTTCCATCATTCCCTGCCTTTTGTAATACGACATAATATTTTTAATAATCTTTCAGTACAAGGAGTTATTCACATTCTCCACACACTTTTCCACACTCATATATTCTTACAGTTCCAATGATTCTATCAAATATTCGCAAAAATTGTCACACCCGCAAATGCACTTTCCACTCGAAAAAACGCCCTATTCTAATTTACATAATTCTTCTTCCTGCATTTCCCTGCCCGTATATAGCACAGGCGGCCCAACCGGAGACCACAATCCCCGCCCGAGCCGCCCGTTCCTGTCCTTTTCTGTCACAATGTCCCAATATCCAGCGTGGCACAGGCATTCAAGGACGTTCCTGCCCGCACTCCGGCCAGATACTCATAGTACCCTTGCGCGCCGATCATGGCCCCGTTATCCCCGCACAGCGCCAGAGGCGGGATATAAAGCCGGTAACCCTCCGCAGCGCAGGCCCGCTCCAGCTCCGAACGTAAAAAACTGTTCGCCGCCACGCCGCCGGCGGCAACGATGCATCTGCGTCCGCACGCCTGCGCCGCCGCAATGGCGCGCGGCACCAGCATATCGCTGACAGCACGGGTAAAGGCCAGGGCCAGGGACGCCTTATCCAGCGCCTCCCCCGTCTGCTCCGCATGATGCGCCAGATTGACCACCGCCGTTTTCAGCCCCGAAAAGCTCATATCGAAGGGACTGCCGCTGACCCGGGCACGGGGCAAGTCGTAAACGCTCTCCTGGCCTTCCCTGGCCAAGGCGTCCATGGGCGCGCCGCCGGGATAGGGCAGTCCCAGCACGCGGGCCGCTTTGTCAAAGCACTCCCCTGCGGCATCGTCCCGCGTGGCACCCAGGACTGTCAGGTCCGTATAATCCTTCACATCCACGATCAGCGTATTGCCGCCTGAAACTGCCAGGGCCAGGAAGGGCGGCGTCAGCTCCGGGAAGGCGATGTAATTAGCCGCGATGTGTCCCCGCACATGATGCACCGGGATCAGGGGAATTCCCAGCGCCCAGGCAACGGATTTTGCAAAATTCACGCCCACCAGCACCGCGCCGATCAATCCCGGCCCATAGGTCACCGCCACGGCGTCCAGCCCATCGCGCCCGACGCCGGCCTCCGCCAGCGCCGCGTCCGCCAGCTGGGCAATGACCTCCATATGCTTGCGCGAGGCGATCTCCGGCACCACGCCGCCGTACAGGGCGTGCATATCTGCCTGGGACGCGATCCTGTCCGCCAGCATCCGCCGGCCATCCTCCACCACGGCTACCGCCGTTTCATCGCAGGAGGTTTCCACCGCTAAGATCAGCATGGCGCGCCCTCCTTAAAATACTTTGTCATGATCAGCGCATCCTCTTTCGGTTTGGTATAGTAGTTCTTCCGCCGTCCGGCTTCCACAAAGCCGAACTTCTCATACAGCGCGATGGCCGGCGCGTTGGACGCGCGTACCTCCAGGGACAGGAATCGCAGCTCGTGGGCGATGGAAAAATCAAAAAACACATTTAGCAGCTGGGACGCCACGCGCCTGCGCCGGTGGGCCGGGGAAACGGCGATATTGTCGATATATCCCTCGTCCAGCACCACAGACAGTCCGGCATAGCCTGCTACCCGGCCCGTTTCATCCTCCGCCACCAGATAGGCCGCGCAGTCGTTGTACAGCTCCTCTTCCAGCATATGGCGGCTCCAGGGAGCGGAAAAGCATTCCTGCTCCAGCGCCGCCAGGGCGTCCAGATGGGACGCATCCATCAACACGATCCGATAGCCCATGGCCGATTCCCCCTCACTTTGCATCCAGCCAGTTTTTGCCGCTGTGGGCCTCGGCGGTCAGGGGCACATCCAGCCGGACCGCACGGGTCATTTCCTCTTCCAGCAGAGCCTTGGCCTGCTCCGCCAGCGCCTCGGGGCATTCCACGATCAGCTCGTCGTGAATCTGGAGCACCAGACGGGCCTGGGGCAGCTCCCGGCGCAGACGCGTCCAAACCCGCACCATGGCCAGCTTCATGATATCCGCCGCGGTCCCCTGGATGGGCATATTCAGCGCCACCCGCTCGCCGAAGGACCGCTGGTTGAAATTGGACGAGCGCAGCTCCGGCAGCGCCCGGCGGCGGTGATAAAGCGTTTCCACATAGCCCTGTTCCTTCGCCTGCTCCACGATCTCCTTCATATACCGTTCCACGCCGCTGTATTTGGCGAAATAATTCTGCATATAGTCCTTTGCCTCCGCCACCGGCACGCCGAGGTCTTTGGCCAGGGAAAAGGCGGAGATGCCATAGACGATGCCGAAATTCACCGCTTTGGCGCTGCGGCGCATGTTGGCCGTGACCTCCTCCGGCTTCACGGAAAACACATGGGCCGCCGTCGTGGTGTGGATATCCTCCCCGGACAAAAAAGCCGCCTGAAGGGCCGTATCCCCGGAAATATGGGCCAGCAGGCGCAGTTCGATCTGGGAGTAGTCTGCGTCTACCAAAACGCAGCCCGCCGCGGGGACAAACATCCGGCGCAGCTCGCTGCCCAGCTCCGTGCGGGTGGGGATGTTTTGCAGGTTCGGCTCTGTGGAGGAAAGCCGTCCCGTGGCCGTGACCGTCATCTGGAAATTCGTATGGATGCGCCCGTCCGGCCCTAACTCCTTCAGCAGCCCGTCGGCATAGGTGGACTTGAGCTTGGCATATTGGCGGTACCGGAGCACCTCCTCCACTAAGGGGTATTCATAACGCAGCTTTTCCAGCACCTCGGCGCTGGTGGAATATCCGCTCTTCGTCTTTTTCACCGGCGGGATGCCCAAATCGTCAAAGAGCACCTCGCCCAGCTGCTTGGGGGAGTTGATGTTAAACCGCCGCCCGGCCAGTTCATAGATCGCCGTTTCCTCCTCCGCGATGTGGCGGGCCAACTCCTGCCCATAGATCTTCAGCTCCGCCGCATCCACGCGGCACCCAGCGCGCTCCATATCGGCCAGCACCGCGCACAAGGGCAGCTCGATGTCGTAGTACAGCGCGTGCATCCCCTGTTCCTCGATTTCCCCATGCAGCACGCCATAGAGCGCCTCCACCGCCGCGGCGTGGCGGCACAGCGCCTCTTTCGCCGCCTTGCCATCCCCCAGCAAGGAAAAGGCATCCGGGTCAAGATACAACGCCTTTGGCAGCTCCTCGTTGAAATACGCCACAAACAGGCGCTGCAACTCGTAGCTTCCCTGGGTCGCGTCCAGCAGATACGCCGCCAAAGCCGTGTCAAACACGAACCCTTCCGCCGCAATGCCGTTGTCCGCCAGCACCCGGAGCAAATCCTTGATATGATGGGACACTTTCTTGATCTCCCCGCCGAACAGCGCCCGGAGCAGGCCGTCCCAGTCTCCCCGGTAACGGTCGAAAAACAGCTCCGCCGCCGCGATGCGCCCCGGCTCCGCCGTCCAGCAGACCGCCGCGCCGGAAAGGTCCGGCAGCGCCAGGACGCAGACGTGGTCCAGAGCGCGCCACTGCGCCAGCAACGCCTCCGCCCCGGCCACGTCCTCCACCAGGACCGGCTCCGCCAGCGTCCCCCAGGAGATCCGTGCGGCAGGACCGGCAGACGTGGAAGCCAGCTGGAGCTTGTCAATGAGCTTTGTGAATTCCAGGCGTAAAAACAGCTCGTACAGCTCGGGCCGGGGTTCCCGGCACATAGCGTCCTCCGGGGCAAAGGCAAAGTCCGGCACATCGGTGACGATGGTCGCCAGCCAATGGGTCTGGCGGGCGCTCTCTTCCCCCGCCTGGAGTTTTTTTATCAGTCCCGGCTTCGCAGGCGTATCCGGCGCAGTGCACACACCGTCGGGCATATGGCTGTAAAGGGCGTCAATGGTGCGGTACATGCGGATCAGGGACAAGGCCGTCTTCTCCCCCACGCCGGGGACGCCGGGCAGGTGGTCCGACGCGTCGCCCATCAGCGCCTTGAGATCGACGATATGGGGCGGCTCGAAACCGTACTCTTCGAAAAACGTCTCCGGCGTCATGTCGCGGCTGGTGGTCGCGCCCATGGCGGAGGTGACCAGACGGACCCGCGTCCGGTCCGTGATCAGCTGCAAGCTGTCCTTGTCGCCGGTGACGATCACGCACTCCCAGTCCGCCTGCTCGCAGCGCCGGGAAATCGTACCGATCAGATCGTCCGCCTCGTAGCCTTCTTTTTCATAATAGGGGATATTCATTTTTTCCAGCACGTCCTTGAGCACGGGGATCTGCATCCGCAGCTCCTCGGGCATGGGGCGGCGGCCCGCCTTGTAGGCGTCGTAGGCTTTGTGGCGGAAGGTAGGGGCGTGCAGGTCGAAGGTGACGCATACGGCGTCGGGCTTTTCCGCGTCCCGCAGCCCGAGGAGAATATTCAGAAATCCGAAAATGGCGTTGGTGTATAACCCGTCGTGGGTTTGCAGAACGGCGCGCACCCCGTAAAAGGCGCGGTTGACGATGCTGTTGCCGTCCAAAACCATCAGCTTCATGGCAGAGCCTCCATTTCATCCCAAGAGTCAGATTTATTATAGCCTGTTTTTTCCCGGAACACAAGGGAGCATTCTGCGCAGCCTTTTGACAAGTTTTTTGCCAAACTGAAGCGGCAGCCTTCCGGCTGCCGCTTTTTCCCTTCCGTATTGGCCGCTTTGAAACGCGCTCATCAAGGAGCCGCATCCGCCGCAGCGCGTTCCGTCTCCTTCTCTTCTTCCTCCGCCGCTTCTTTTTTACCCGCCTCCGGGTTGCTGCGGCCATACAGCTTCGTATACCCGGCAATCTTTTCCGCCAGGGCGTCCGTCAGCTGACCGGGCAACAAACGCCAAGTCCAGTTACCCGTGCCGGTGCCGGGGGTGTTCATCCGGGCGTCCGCGCCCAAACCGAGATAGTCCTGCATCTGGGCGACGAACAGCTCCGCCACGGAACTCATGCCGCCGCGGATCATGCCCCAGTGGAACCCCTCGGCATCATTCAAGCCCAGGTATTTTTCCGCCACGGCCACATCCTCCGGCGCAGCCTCGTCCCACCAGGCGGCAACGGGCGTATTGTCGTGGGTCCCGGTGTAGCAGACGCAGTGGGGCGCATAAGTATGGGGCAGGTAGTTGCTCGGCTCCCGGGCGTCGAAGGCGAACTCAAGCACCTTCATCCCCGGCAGGCCGGAGTCTGAAAGAAGCTGGCGCACCTCGGGCGTCAGGAAGCCCAGATCCTCGGCAATAAACTGGATGTTGTAAAACCAGCCGGTGAGCACGCCCACCAGGTCCATGCCAGGGCCCTTGACCCATTTGCCGTTGCGGGCGGTCTTATCTCCATAGGGCACGGCCCAGAAACTCTCAAAGCCGCGGAAATGGTCGATGCGCAACGCGTCAAACAACCGCGCCGCCCCCTCGACTCGGCGGATCCACCAGCCGAAGCCGTCGGCCTTCATGCGGTCCCAACGGTAGAGGGGATTGCCCCACAGCTGGCCGTCGGCGCAGAAATAATCCGGCGGCACGCCGGAAACGGCCACGGGCACGTTCTCGCTGTCCAGCAGGAAATTCTCCGGCTCCGCCCAGACGTCGGCGGAGTCCATGGCGACATAGATGGGCAGGTCGCCGATGATGCCGATGCCCAGCTTGTGGACATAGTCCCGCAGGGCTTTCCACTGCCGGTAAAACAGATATTGGATGTAAATAAAAAGGTCCACGTCCTCCCGCAGCGCCGCGCGGTACTCCTCCAGCACCTCCGGCCTGCGCAGGCGGACGTCCTCAGGCCACTCGCTCCACGCCTTCATGGAAAATTTCCGCTTCAGCGCCATGAACAGCGCGTAGTCCGGCAGCCAGTTCTGATGCTCCCTGGTAAACGCCGCCACCTGTTCCGCGTCCCGCGCCAGGCCCACGCGCGCCGCCTGAGCCAGGACTGCAAAGCGGTTTTCGTAGATCTTGCCGTAGTCCACATGGGCGCGGTCCGCGCCCCAATCGACGGCGTTCAGCGCCTCCTGCTCCAACAGGCCGTCCTCGACCAACAGGTCCAGGTCGATCAGGTAAGGGTTGCCCGCATACGTCGAAAAGCTCTGATAGGGGGAGTCGCCGTAGCTGGTGGGGCCCACGGGGAGCACCTGCCACCAGGACTGGCCCGCCGCCGCCAGGAAATCCGCGAAGTCGTAGGCCGCCTTGCCCAGGGTGCCGATGCCGTAGGGCGAGGGCAGGGCGGAAACGGGGAGTAAAATGCCGCTGCTGCGTTTCATATGATATCACCTCTGTGCTCCCGCTTCCGGGAGGATCAATTTGCAGTCTCTATGATACCAAGACGCGCGTTTCCTGTCAATCAATGGTTTCCTCTCGCTCCCCGGCGGGCCTGGAGGACGGTAAAATCTCCCTTGCATTGCAGCGCCGTTCTTGGTATAATCGTCATGAAAAACAAAAATGCGGCAGTTTACGGGCGCGCCAACACCCGTAAACCTATGCAGGTGGAATCGCACCTACACAACGGCCATCGGCCGCACCGCATGGAATATTATACGATACTTCCACTCTTCTTGCAAGGGGGGCTTTGTTGTCGTATCTGTTTCATTGCAGTGTGTTTGTGTTGCATGAGAACTCGTTTCTTGCGCTGTGTAGGACCCTTGCTGTCCTGCGCGGCGTTTTTGTTTTTCGCCCGGCGCGTCATGGGGGCGAAAGCCCCCTGCGCTGCGGTGAAAAACGTACTTGCCATCTTTTTGCACATCCAGAGCCGTCAAACTTTTCGTCCCGTCCTCGCGAAAAAAACACGCGCTATAACGGAACCCCATAATTGGAAGGAGTTTTTGATATGAAAAAGCGCAAACTGAAAAAAACAATCCGCAAAGCAGGCTCTGCGGCCGGACGTATTGCTGCACTGCCAGGGCTATGGTTTCAAACCGCGACAACGAGACGATTCAAAAGAGAAGAAACGGTCCAGGACGTAATTGACAGTATGAATGATAAGCAAAAAAATGTCCTGTATTTCCTGGTCGGCCAGGCACTTGAA
>CANSLL010000115.1 GCA_947647695.1 uncultured Clostridia bacterium
GTCCTCCAACAGCTTGACCTTCAGCAGGAATTTGTCGCCGTCATGGTATCTGTATTCCGAACTGATGCAGGCCCCGCCTATGCTGATATTCAGCAGCTTGCAGGGTTTCTCGCCCATGGACAAACCGCTGAACATGGTGGCGGTGGCGTCAAGGTTTGTGTCGAGGCGGAAAAAAGCGCGGTCGTTTCCGATCCGGCATACCTTCAGTTCCGTGACGGAACATTTATTATGCGGCAGGGGCGTGATCACGCCCTCCATGTAGACAGCCTTCCGGTTCCGGTCATTGTACCCGCGGATCCGGACAGGAAGCGGTTCCTCCAGGGAAATGGCAGCTTCCGAATACTGGTGCAGTTCCGCCTGATCCCCGTGCGGGCCCATCAGCTTTGCCACGAAAAGCATACGGCCATCCATAGCCGTCACCTCTACCCGCATCCCCGGGTAGATCTCCTGCGCGTCCTCATCGCTTTCTTTTTCGACCTCTTGAGGCCGCGCGCCTGTTTTCTTTCCAAACAATTTGAATAATTTCATACAGCCGCTCCTGGTTTTGTTTATTTTTCAAATATCTGCTTTAATTGCTCATCGGCCCAGACGACCCTGTTGCGCCCGCCTTTTTTCGCGTCATACAGCATCGTATCGGCAATTTTTAAGTAAACGCTATAGTCGCTCCTCGCTTCGGGAATCACGGTCACGCCTCCCACGCTGACTGTGACCCACTCGGATACAGCTGGGCTGTGGGGGATGTGCAGGTCCTCTATGGCCTGCCGGATCGTTTGCAGATGCTCAAACATTTTCCTGGAATTCTCGCCCATAGACAGCGCCACAAATTCCTCGCCCCCGTAGCGGGCCACAAAGTCTGTACTGCGTTTCAAATGGGAGGATATTGTTTTTGCGGTGGACGCGATCACCCTGTCCCCGGCCGGGTGTCCAAAGGTATCGTTGTACACTTTGAAGTGGTCAATATCAAACATACAGATGGAAAAGGGGACTCGCAGGCGGGCCGCCTCATGCCATTTTGTCAGACTGTACTGGTCATACCTGCGGCGGTTGGCGACCCCGGTCAGCTGGTCGGTCATGGATTGTTCTTCGATCTGCCTGCGGTACCGGTACAGTTTGATATGTGTGTTCACCCTCGCCTTGACGATCAGGGGGATATACGGCTTTGTGATATAGTCCACGGCCCCTAAAACAAGCCCGCGCTGCTCGCTCACCGCGTCCGCGAGGCTGGTGATCAGGATGACCGGTACGTTTTGGGTGATGAGCTCCTCCTGCAGTTTTTTCAGCAGCGTAAACCCATCCATCTCCGGCATCACCACGTCCAGCAGGATGAGGGAAAAATCTTCATCATGCGCCCTGTGCAGGCCGTCTTCCGCCGTCTGCGCAATGGAAACGTCATATTCGTCCTCTATGATCGTCTTCAGCTGCGTCGCTTGCAGGAGGCTGTCATCGACAATCAATATTTTTTCCATAACTACACTCCTCACTATTATATTTGTTCAAACTATCCTCAGAACAGGTTAATTTTCCTTATGTTATATTGAATCGGATATTGGACCTCTGATCTGATTGCCGGCGGGCAAAAAGGTCTGATCCCCGCGGCGGTCCGCTACAGCGCCTGAAAACGGAGCTTCCTCTCCTGGGCGTATTTCATGACCGCGGAGTTGTTGGGGACATGGAGGGTGAGCTTGGGGCAGTTTTCAAAAGCGTCATCGGCGATCTCCTCAACGCTGGACGGGAAGATGATCCGCTCCAGCCCCGCGCAGCCGGAGAAGGCCTGACGGCCGATTGCCGTCACCCCCGCCGGAATGGTAATGCTGGACAGGCCCGCGCAGCCCCTGAAGGCCCGGTCCCCGATCTTTGTCACACCCTCCGGTATGGTAATGCTGATCAGGCCCGCGCCGCCGGTGGAGCCTTCGCCGGCGGGCGCCCCGGGGTGTTTCTCCTCCGCTGTGTCCCTTCCCGGCAGGCGCAGATCCCGCAGACCGGGACAGTCCCAAAAAGCCGAGTTGTCGATGGACTTCACGCTCTCCGGGATGATCACGCTGGTCAGGCCCTCGCAGTCGGAAAAGGCCCGTTCGCCAATTTTTACTACGCTCTTTGGAATGGTCACGCTGGTCAGGCCTGCGCAGCCATAGAACGCCCAGCTGCCGATTTTGGTCACGCCTTCCGGAATGGTGATGCTGGTCAGGCCCTTGCAGCCATAGAACGCCCACCGGCCGATTTTTGTGACGTTCTCCGGAATGGTTACGCTGGTCAGGCCCGTGCAGCCGGAAAAGACGTTCTCGCCGATCTCCGCCACGCCTTCCGGAATGGCGGCGCTGGTCAGGCTCTGGGCGCTGGGCCAGCAGAGCAGCACTCTGCCCCGCTTTCTGATAAGCGCGCCGTTTTCGCTGTAGAAATTCCGGTTTTTACGGCTGATCCTCCAATTTTTCAGGTTGGTACAGCCGGAGAATGCCTCGCTGTTGATTTTCGTGATCTCCGCCGGGATGGTCACGCCCAGCAGCCCCTTGTTCCGCCAGAAGACTTTTTCTCCCAGCTCGGTCACAACGCCCTTGCCGATCCGGGCGGGGAGCACCACATGGGGCTCGTCTCCCTTATATTTCACCAGGGTCAGGCCGCCCGTCTGATTCTTTTTATATACCCACTTTTTCTTGAGCTCCGCCGCAGTCTCCTTTTTCGGCGGATCATCCGCCGCCAGCGCGTCCTCCGCAGCCTGATCCGCCGCGGGGGCCGCGGGCTTCAGGCTTTGCCGGTACTCCAGCAGCAGGGCGCTGATCTCCCCGTTTCCGCTTCCCTCGGCCTTCTCCAGAAGCATATCAATATCCGCCAGGGGGATCATTCGTTCCGCCGTCATCAGAGCCATCAGCTCCGGCGTTTCCAGGGCCAGGCTGTAGAACCGCTTGCGCTGGCTCCTGATGTATTTCAGGTAGCTTGCCTGGATGTCCCCTGGGATGTCCGCCCGCGCCCGGACCATCCCCGCGAAGCCCAGGATGGCGTTTTGCTTCCACTGCGCGGGGATGCTGGTGATGGGGATTTGGGGGGCCAGGATGGCCGTGCCGTCTTCGATGCAGTCCGCGCCCATATCCACCCTTTTCCCGGGCAGACGCAGCTCCCCTAACCGCGCACAGCCGGAAAAGGCCCCCTCGCCGATTTTCGCCACGTTTTTCGGGAGGGTCACGCTGGTCAGGCCTGTACAGTCAGAGAAGGTCCGATTGCTGATGGAGGCCATGCTCTCCGGAAGGGCGACGCTGGCCAGCCTCCCGCAGCCGGAGAAGGCACGCTCGCCGATTTCCGCCACGCCCTCTGATATGTCAACGCTGGCCAGACTCGCGCAGTCATAAAACGCCCAGCCGCTGATTTCCGTTACACTCTTTGGAATGGTCACGCTGGTCAGGCCCGCGCAGCCGGAAAAGGCGGACCGTCCGATTTCCCGCACGCCCTCGGAGATGGTGACGCTGGACAGCCTCGTGCAGCCGGAGAAGGTCCGGTAACCGATTTCAGCCACACCCTTCGGGATGGCGACGCTGGTCAGGGCCGCGCAGCCGGAAAAGGCCTCGCCGCCGATCCTCGTCACGCTTTCCGGGATGTTCACGCCGGACAGGTTCATACAGTGCCAGAAGGCGCTGTCGCCGATTTCCTCCAAACCCTCCGCGATGGCAACGCTGGTCAAAGCTGTACAGCCATAGAAAGCACTTCCGCCGATTTTCTTCACACTCCTGGGAATCGTCACCCTGGTCAGCCCTATGCAGCCATAGAAAGCCCAGTCGCCAATGGCGGTGACGCCTTCGGGGATCAGCAGGTCTCTGTCGGGACTTGAACATCCCTCCAGAACGCCGCTGTTGTTGATGATAAGTCTGGATGTGCCCATGCTTCGTTCCTCCTGTCATTCCGTGCGGACTTTCTCGACCACTTATTTTATAGGAAAATACACAGAAAGTCTATATGTCTTCGACAATTTTTTTGATGATGCCCACGGGGCGCGGAGGGCGGCCGCTTTTCCGCCCCGGAGCCGGCGGTTGGCACAAATGCGGAAATCCGCGCCCGGGCGGCGGATATGTATTGTAGGATTTTCACTAAAAATTGACGCGGCAGAAAAAGTTGTATTCCCAAAAGGAGAAAAACGTAGTATAATGTAGCCGAAATATGAATGCTCCGTCCCATGCGGTTTGACGCCCGCGTCTGCATCTGCCGAACGCGGGCCGGAAAACCGCAAAAAAGTATGTACAAAAGGCCTGTTATGTGTTAAAGTAAAGAGAGATTTTCTTTTCTGGAATTGACTTCCGCAGTATTTCGGCGCACGTCCGGCGCATGGCGCGGCGCGGAAATCGAAGGGGACGGAAGGACCGGCGGCCTGAACGCGCCCGGGACGGGTTGTTCGCCCTTGTAAAGGGCTGATTCATACCCCGGATGCGCCCTTGGACCGTCAAGCTGGTTCGCAGAGGGACGGTATTTCATTTTTAGGAGGAACTTAACCATGGAAAACGAGCAGGATTTTGTCATTGAGGACGGCGTTTTAAAGGGCTACACCGGTCCTGGCGGGGACATGGCCATTCCGGAGGTCGCGGCAGAAACCGTCGAGGACGCCTTTTCGGAAGCCGCGCAGGATCCCGCGGGCGGGGACGCCGCCGCGGCGGAGGCCGGCGCTTCCGGCGAAGCCGAGGATGTCCCGGAGGCCGAGGCGGAAGCCGGGGAGGACGTTGTGAGCGGGGACAGCGCTTTGGCGGAGGACGCGGGCTCTGATGACGCCGTGGACGAGGAAGACGTTCCCCTGGAGGCCGAGCAGGATTCCATGGACGGGAGCGGCGCTTTTGCCGGGGACGACAGCTACGGCGGGGCGGAGGCCCTTCCGGACGGCGCGGAGGAAACCGGCGGGAGCGTTTCCGCCGAAGCCGGGCAGGATTTTGTGATCGAAGACGGCGTTTTGACGGAATACAACGGTTCCGGCGGAAACGTGATTATCCCGGAGGGCGTGGCGGAGATCGGCGAGAGCGTCTTTTCCGGCTGCACGGGCCTGACCAGGGTGACCATCCCCAAGGGCGTGACGTCCATCGGCGACTGGGCCTTTGAAGACTGCGTGAACCTGATCAGCGTGACGATCCCGTCCAGTGTGACAAAAATCGGCGGCTGGGCTTTCCTGGACTGCACGGGCCTGATCGGCGTGACGATCCCGGAGGGCGTGGAGGAAATCGGCGAGAGCGCCTTTTCCGGCTGCCTGAACCTGATCAGCGTGACGATTCCAGGGAGCATGGAAAAAGTCGGCGGGAACGCGTTCTGGGGCTGTACGGGCCTGGTCAGCGTGACCATCATGAAGGGCACGACAAAGATTGGCGATGAGGCCTTCCTGAACTGCACGGGCCTGACCAGCGTGACCATTTTGGAGGGCACGACGGAAATCGGGGAAAACGCGTTCTCCGGCTGCACGGGCCTGACCAGCCTGACCATCCTGAAGGGCGCGACGGAAATCGGCAGCGAGGCGTTTATGGATTGTACGGGCCTGATCAACGCCACCCTGCTGGAAGGCACAACGCAGATCCGCGACAACGCGTTCTCCGGCTGTACCGGCCTGACGCGGGCGGTTATTCCGGAAGGCGTGACGGAAATCGGCGAGAACGCGTTCTTCAACTGCACCGGCCTGACCAGCGTGGTAATCCCGGACGGCATGACGAAGATCGGCAACTGGGCGTTCTCCGCCTGCGAGGGCCTGACCAGCGTGACCGTCCCGGAGGGCGTGACGGAAATCGGCGAGAACGCGTTCTGGCACTGCACGGGCCTGTCCGGCGTGTCCATCCCGAATAGCGTGACAAAGATCGGCAGCGAGGCATTCTCCGGCTGTGAGAGCCTGACCAGCGTGACCATTCCGGAGGGCGTGACGGAAATCAGGGATAACACCTTCTCCGACTGCACGGGCCTGACCAGCATCGCCATCCCGGCGGGTGTGACAAGGATCGGCGACTGCGCTTTCTGGGGCTGTGCGCGCCTGGGCAGCGTGACGCTCCCGGAGGCCGTGACGGAAATTGGCGACTGGGCTTTTCAGGACTGCACAGGCCTGGACAGCATCGTCATTCCCCGGAATGTCGAGAAAATCGGCAAGACAGTATTTGAAAACTGCCGTCCCGCTTTGATCGCGCCCCATATTTCCATCAACGACTTTGCCCCGGTGGACAAGCTGGGAGCCGTCCGCGGCTTTGCCAAGCTGTATCTGGAGAAAGCGGAAATGGATGAGGATATCCGGGCGGGCTACCTCAAGCATATCCGCGGCCAGAAAAAGCTGCTCTATCCCCATGCCGTCCAGTACGGGGAGCTGCTTCAGCTTATGTTTGAGGAGCGGATGATCCCCCGTCAGGACATCGACCTGCTCCTGAATGAGTGCGACAAGCAGAACAACGCCGCCGCCAGGGCTGCTGTTTTAGAGTATGCCCACTAAACCCGGCCTGATTCCCAAAACCGGGCGGAAAACGAACGCCGCCCTGCAGCAAGCCTGATACACAAGATTGCGGGAAAATATCCCGGCTAACAGGAAAAAGGACGTATCAAACGCACCGCAGCCCATGGACTGCGGTGCGCTGTCCGTTTGCCCACTTATTCCCCTGAATCAAAAAGCGCCTTGGGAGCAAATCCCAAGGCGCTTTTCTTATTTCTGATCAGTACATCCCCATGTCAGGCGCGGCGGGGGCGGCGGGGGCGGGCGGCTCGGGCTTGTCGGCCACCAGGGATTCGGTGGTCAGCAGGACGGCGGCCACAGAAGCGGCGTTCTCCAGGGCGGAGCGGGTCACCTTGGTGGGGTCCACGATGCCGGAGGAGATCATGTCGCAGTACTCCTCCTTGTAGGCGTCGAAGCCGTAGCCGGTCTTGCCGGAGGACTTCACCCGCTCCAGCACCACGGAGCCGTCGATGCCCGCGTTGGCGGCGATCTGCTTCATGGGCTCGGCCAGGGCCTTGGCCACGATGTTGGCGCCGGTCTTCTCGTCGCCCTCCAGGGTGTTCACCAGGGCCTCCACGGCGGCGATGGCGTCCACGTAAGCGGTGCCGCCGCCGGCCACGATGCCCTCTTCCACAGCGGCGCGGGTGGCGTTCA
>CANSLL010000116.1 GCA_947647695.1 uncultured Clostridia bacterium
TGCTTGTATTTTGCCACGCCCATCTTATGATAGGGCAGCAGATCGATCCCCTCAAAATTCTTGTGGTCCTTATATGGCATCAGAAAATTGATGACGCCTTCGATATCCTCTTGTGCATCATTGACACCCTTGAGCAGCGGCATTCTGATCTTCACATGACAGCGCCGGTGCAGAAGCTCCTGCAAGTTGTCAAGGATACGCTCGTTGCGGACGCCGGTCCACTGGCTGTGCTTTTCGGAATTGAACTGCTTGATGTCAAACAGGAACAAATCCACAAATTCCGCGATGCGGAGCAGATCTTCCTTTTTCGTATAACCGCAGGTCTCAATCGCCGTATGGATGCCATCCATCTTGCAAGCCTGCAGGAGACTGATGGCCGCCTCGGGCTGCATGGTGACCTCGCCGCCGCCCAATGTCACACCGCCGCCGGAGCTTTCATAAAACATCTTGTCTTCCTTGACAATTTCCAGCAACTCGGAAATGGTCTTCTCTTCGCCCATGATCTGCAACGCCCTCGTAGGACAAACCTCCGTGCATTTCCGGCAACCGATACACTGGATCGAACGATCGACGACATGACGGAGCTCCTCTTTGGAGATTTGATGGACGCCCACAGGACAGACCCCGACACATTTGCCGCAGCTGACGCACACGTCCGGCTTGCACATAACCTGTACCTTGCGTTCCAGGCCCTCCGGGTTCGCACACCATTTGCAGCGCAACGGACAGCCCTTGAAAAATACCAGCGTGCGGATGCCGGGACCATCATAGACGTTATATTTCTGGGTGTTGAAAATCAACGCTTTTCTTTCAATGACACCATTTGTACCGCTCATAGTGATCCAACTCCATCTGTCTTACATACTTTATCCGCCGCGCCCCCCGCGCTGCGCCCTTTGGGGCGCAGCGCGGACGGCGTCCGTCGGTTTCAGAAACGCGTCTGCTTAGAACTTCGTCAGCATGGTTCTGCTGATGATCTCGTCCTGGACGTCCTTGCACAGCTCAGTGAAGAAGGCACTGTAACCGGCGACGCGAACGATCAGATCGCGATGCTCATCGGGATGCTTCTGCGCCTCGACCAGCGTCTGGTTATCCAGATAGTTGAACTGCATCTCGCCGTTGCCGAAGGCACAGGCGGCGCGCAGCAGACTGATGATGCCCATCTCGCCTTCCGGCGTATCCAGCAGGCCGGCCATAATCTTGAAGTTGTGGACCATGCCGATGTTCATATCGAAGTTGTTCAGCTTGGACACAGACTTGATGATCGCCGTGGGGCCCTTGAAGTCGGAACCCTGCTGCGGGGAGATACCGTCGGACAGCGGCAGCCATGCCTTACGGCCGTTGGCGGTAGCGCCGGTGATCTGGCCGAAGGGCGTATTGTTGGAGATGGACAGCGTGCCGTGGCTCATACGGGAGTACAGGGTTCTATACTTCTGATGCTCATCCTCGGTGAAGGCGATGATGTCCGCAGCGATCAGGTCTGCGTAATCGTCGTCGTTGCCGTACTTCGGTGCGTTCAGGCAGTCGGTACGGATCTGATCATAGCCCTCGAAGTCCGCCTTCAGCGCTTCGTTCAGCTGATCCAGCGTGTACTTCTTCTCATCGAAGACCAGCTTCTTGATCGCAGCCATGGAGTCTGCGTAAGTAGCAAGACCCGTCCAAACAACGCCGGGGCCGTAGTTGTACATGGCACCGCCGCCGGCAACATCCTTGCCGTTTTCCATGGTGCCCTCAAACATGATGGACATCAGGGGCTTGGGCACGATATCGCGATGGACCTGCTGGGAGATGACCGTCATAACGTCGGTCCAGTAAGTAACATACTTGATCTGATCCTTGACCGCGGCATCGAACTCCTCGAAGGTCTTGTACTGGCTCAGGTCGCCCTGATCAGGCGTGACCTGCTTGCCATACCACAGCGGCACGCCGTGGTTCATGGTCAGCTCGATGCAGATGGGCCAATGGTTGTACGCGGTGGAGGTCCACTGATACAGACGACCGGCCTTCTGAGGCTCAACGCAGCCCATCAGGCAGTAGTCGCGGGCATCGTCCATGGAAACGCCCTTTGCCAGCATCATCTTGATATGGGTATCGTCGAAGTGGCAGGCAGGGAAGCCCATGCCGGAACGGATTACGTCCACGATCTTCTTCATGAACTTATCCGGGGACTTATGATGGATACGGCAAGCCAGAGACGGCTGATAGATCTTGACATGACGGACGGCATCCATCAGCAGATAGGTCAGGTCGTTCTCTGCGGGCTGGCCATGACGGTCCACGCCGCCGACACACATGTTGACGAAGGGCTGATAGCCGGCGAAGAACTTGGACTGGCCCTCGGACGTCAGCCACATCATCTCGGACATCTTGATGAGCATGCAGCCCGCCAGCTCGAATGCCTCGTAGTCGGTCATACGGCCAGACTCGATATCCGCCTTGTAGAACGGATACATGTACTGGTCCACACGACCGATGGACATACCGGTCTGGTTCTCTTCCACGGGGATCAGGGACTCGATAGTCCACACGGACTGAACCGCTTCCCAGAAGGTGCGCGGCTTGTGGGCAGGCACCCAAGCGTTGACTTCCGCGATCTTCTGCAGCTCTGCCTTACGCTGGGGATCGGGGCACTTGGCCGCCAGCTCCAGGGCGTAGTCGGACAGACGCTTGGCATAGATCATAACGCCTTCGGTGGTGTCGATGACCATCTTATAGAAGTAGATCTTCTCAATGTCTTCGGGATGGGAATAATCCAGCTGTGCCAGATGATCCTTGGCTTCCTGCTGAATATCCAGCATACCCTTCTTCATCAGGATCACGTCGTAGCCGGGGTTGGAGTCGCCGCCGCCGGAGGTTGCATGGTAAGAGCAGTCTGCCACGAAGGACTCGCCGGACAGCTCCCAGCCGCCGCATTCACGATAACGGGTCTCGCAGTATTCGTCCACGGACTTGCCTTCCCAGAAGGGGAACAGGATCTCGCGGCAGGCCTTCTTGTCTTCCTCGGAGATATAGAACGGATCCTGAGGACGGGTACCGATGGTGTCCAGCTCATCCTTCAGCCAGCGCCATGCGATATCCGGGGAGAAGCAGCCCCAGCGGGGACCGCCGGTGGGGTTGCCGACGATCAGTTCGTTGTCCTGGATAACCAGGGGCGCTTCCTCACAGCAGGCACGGAAAGCCTTACCACGATAAACCAGAGGATGCTGGCCGGGATTCTCCTTCATGATCCGGGTCTTGGTCAGCGCCGCCTGGATGCTGACGGTGGGGCGCTGCTTCATATAGTTTGCCTTCAGCTTCTGCAGTCTCTCGGTCATGCCGTTGGGGACGCTGCCGTCGCTGGTGGGGGGGCAGACTCTGCAGGTAGAAGGTGCGTCAGACTTAGTGATCTCATTGGACACGCCCTCGAACATCTTCAGCAGAGCGGCACGCTCAGCAGGAGACATATTTTTGGTTGCATCAGCAAATTTGTTCGAAAATTCACGAATATCCAAAGTTCTTACCTCACATTCTTTATAATTTTTCAGAACCGCCGGAGATTCTCTTCAGCGATTGGGTTTTACGGTAGTTGCAACACTCAAAAAGATTTGCGATACAGGCGAAGCAGGTCTTCCTTCGTGGGCTGGACGGGATTTGTAGGCGTACAACGATCATGCAGCGCCTCCTCCGCCATACCCTCCACAACCTTTTCAAAAAGCTCAGGATCCACTCTGCCCGTGGCGTGGATTCCCTGCGGGATACCCAATTCCCGCTTCAGCCAGCCGATGGCCCGAAGCAGGCTGACCGTCCCCTCCTTTGGCGTCCGCGCCGGCAGGTTCAGGTTCTCCGCCATTTTCTGGTACTTCCATGCAGCATCATTGTTCGCGCCGCCTGCAAGATCTGCATTAAACTCAATCACAGCCTCCATCATCAACGCATTCGCGCGGCCATGGGGCAGATGGAACGCCGCGCCCAACGCATGGGCCAGGCTATGGTTGATGCCGAGGTTCGCATTGGTAAACGCGACGCCTGCAATACAGGATGCGTTCTGCACGCGGTCCCGGGCATCGCTGTTGCTCGGATCGTCGTACAAGGTCTTCAGGTGTCCAAAAATCAATTCCGCCGTCTTCTCCGCCAGGGCGTCGGTAAAGTCCGTCGCATCGGTGGAAACATACGCCTCCAATGCATGAGTCAGGACATCCAATCCCGTGTCGGCGATCACAGCAGGGGGCACATGCTGAATGCAGATAGAATCCAACAGCGCCACATCCGGCGAAATATCATCGTCGATCAGGACCTTCTTTGCGCCGTTGGCAGAAATGACCGAGAAATTCGTCACCTCCGAACCGGTGCCGCTGGTGGACGGGATCGCAATAAAACAAGGCTTTTCAAACCGCTCTCCCCGCGCCATGCTGCGCTGTCCGGCAAAATATAAGACCGCTTTTGCCGTATCGATCACACTGCCGCCGCCCAGCGCCACCAGCACATCTGCATGGCACGCTTCATAGGCTTTTACACCTGCGGCTACAATGCTTGCGTCCGGGTCGGGACGCACATCGGTAAAAATCGCGGAGGAAATCCCGGCTTCCCGCAAGAACTCCCTTGCCTGCTCTAAGTATCCCAACTCTTCCATAATGGAGTCGGACACCACCAGAGCGCAGTGGCCTTTCATGCACTTGAGCATTTGCATGGAGCCTTTGTTGAAATAAACTTTTGTCTTAATGATAAAATGGTCTCTCTTAATCATCGCAATGACTCTCCCCAAAGCAAACGCAGCTCAACTCCGTTCCCGCACAAGCTCCAACAAATTCTGTAACAGCTGCATTCCCTCCTGGCCGCCCATGGCGTCCGAGGAGCCCGGCACAGTTCCGACCGCCTGCGGACCAAACAGATCCTCCACCGTGCGCACGCCGTAGCCGACTTTTCTGATATAGACCAGATTCATTGGCGAGACATTGTCCGATGTGGCGCCCCGTCCTGCAGAGCCGCTTCCCAGCGTCATCGCCGGGAACAGATTTGTTGTGATGCCCATACCGCCAAAGGTAGCGGGTGTATTGACCAGCACACGGGCCACCGGCTTTTTCAGCGCAAACTGGCGGATGACTTCCTCGTCGTTGGAATGGATGACCAAGGTATGACCGCGGCGCTCACTCAGCAGCAGCTCAATACATTTCTCGCACGCATGCATCCAGTCGTCTTCCACATAGTACGCCAGCACAGGGCACAGCTTTTCGCGGGAATAAGGATTCGTATCCGAAACATAGCGTTGCTCCGATACCAGCAGGACCGTGTCCTCCGGGACAGCGATCCCCGCGCATTTGGCAAGAAATTTCGCCGTTTTGCCCGCCATTTCCGCATCCGCCCTGCCACCTTCGCGGAACAGGAGCTTGCCCAGACGGTCCGATTCCTCGTCCGTCATAAAATAAGCGCCGTTGCGCTGCAGCTCGCTCTTGACCTCGCCTGCAATCGGGCCGTCCACCACAATGGACTGCTCCGCCGCCGTGGCGATACCGTTGTCAAACGTCTTGCTCTGGATGATATCCCGCACTGCCTGAGGGATATTCGCCGTGCGCTCGATAAACGCAGGGCCGTTGCCCGCGCCGCCGTACAGCACAGGCTTGCCGCACCGTGTAGCCGCCTCCAGCATACCGGGTACGCCGGTGACCAGGATCATGGACACCGCCTTGTGGCCCATCAGTTCCACCGTACCGGATTCGGAAACCGTGTGCAGGTACGCCATGGCGCCCTCGGGCAGGCCGTGGCGCTCGGCGGCCGCAATCATGATGTCCAGCACCCGTCCGATGGTCCTTTTCGCCCGCGGATGGGGAGAAAAGACAACCGCATTGCCGGACTTCACCGCAATCAGCGCTTTGTAGATTGTCGTAGAGACCGGGCTGGTAGCGGGGCACAGAGCTGCCAGCACGCCCACTGGCACGCCGACGTCCATAGTGCGCAGCGCGTCGTCCTTGGCGATGATGCCCACGCAGTGCATCCCTCTCAGCTTTTCACGAAGATACTCGCATACGAAACGGTTTTTTATGTACTTATCCTGCCAAAGGCCATAATCGGTCTCGTCCGCAGACATGACCGCCAGCTCCTTGGCATACTTGCCGATCTCCTCCGCCATATGCTCAACGATCTCGTCCAGCTTTTCCTGCGGGAACGCCGCCAGATGCTTCTGAGCCTCCGCCGCATTTTCAGCCAGGATACGCGCCTCCTGGATAGAGAGCAAATCGTTATCAATGATGGTGTTCATTGGCATCTCCCCGTTTCGTTATGAAATGTGGCCGACCGATCAGTCGATCAGGCCTTCCGTGGTATAACGCACAATAATCTTCTCCAGGCCGGGATGGGGTCTGGCAATGACGACGTGGCTGTAAACCTCGTGTCCCATGTCCTCGATCGCCTTAACGCCGGCTGCAACAGCGGTCTTGCACGCGCCGACATCACCGCGAACCAGGGCGGAAACATAACCGTCGTAGATGTTTTCATAGCCGACCAGCTCAACGTCAGCTGCTTTGCACATGGCATCGGCGGCCTCCATGATGTACAGAACGCCAAAGGTTTCGACCATGCCCAGAGCCTTGGTCGAGCCCGTAGGTATCTCAAAGTCCTCAGGCAGCGCAGCGTCGACGTCATGCGTGTTGACGATCGCGCTGATCGCCTTGATCGGGCGGGGCATAACGTTTTTGCCCGTCAGAGTGCCGATGGCCTCGGCTGCGGCAGCGCCTGCTTCAACAGCGCTGCGGCAAGCTGCCACATCACCCTTAACAAAAACGGTACACAGCGTGGAACCGCCAGCTTCCAATGCCACCAGTTCAACGTCAGCCGCCTTCAGCATTTTATCCGTTGCCTCAATTACGGGTACAATTGCCAAAGTCTCCACCAATCCCAATGCTTCTTCGCCATGATATCTCATTATTTGTACCTCCTTTTCGTCTTGTGACGACTATTTTTAGACCTCCCGCCGCCACCGCTCATAGCAGCGGGCATAGCCTGAGCGCTATTTGTCTAAATTCTATAAAAAATATACCACAACGTGCTCCCGCTATATTGAATATTCAATATCCAAACATAGGATTTTTGTTG
>CANSLL010000117.1 GCA_947647695.1 uncultured Clostridia bacterium
GGACAAAGCGTGGAGCTTTGGCACGTTTGGCTGATGGACGATTACGAATACGAGGAAAGTCCCGTTATTCACAAGTGTACGGTCCCCTTTTCTGAGCTGACCGTCGACGATCTCAACGAGATGGAACGCGTGGAGGTCTGGAATACGCCGGACCGGTACCACCCGGACAGGCCGTCCTTTTATTGTTTGATAATCGAACCGTAAAGCCGCGGCAGACACCAGATCACCAAACCTTCCCCAGGTCCTTTGAAGCCGGAGACGTAGTAAAACGGAGCCTTCCCAGGAAAATGTCACGTTGCTCTTGACAAAACCGTTTCCCATATGCTATGTTGAATGTGCTATATGACTGACGGAAGTGGGATGACCACATGGAGTATAGCGGAACGAAGCCGACCGTCTGGGCGCACCTTTTTTTGGTGTGCCCTTTTTGTTTCCAAAGCCGCAGAACTGTGCGGAACACCGCATCAAATACAAAAAATGCATTAGAAAAGGAGAAAAAACATGGCCACTTTCAAAAGCGACATCGAAATCGCCCAGGCGTGCGAGATGCTCCCCATCCGCACCGTGGCGGAAAACGCCGGCATCGACGAAAGCCTCCTGGAGTATTACGGGAAGTATAAGGCGAAGCTGGATATTACAGCATTGAAACACGCGCCCCAGAAGGGCAAGCTGATCCTGGTCACGGCAATCAACCCCACGCCCGCGGGCGAGGGTAAAACCACCACCAGCGTCGGCCTGGCCGACGGTCTGCGGAAGATTGGTAAAAACGCCATGCTAGCCCTGCGCGAGCCGTCCCTCGGCCCGGTGTTCGGCGTCAAGGGCGGCGCGGCCGGCGGCGGCTACGCCCAGGTGGTGCCCATGGAGGATATCAACCTCCATTTCACCGGTGATTTCCACGCCATCGGCGCGGCGAACAATCTGCTGGCGGCGATGCTGGACAACCACATCCAGCAGGGCAACGCCCTGGGGATCGACGTGAAAAAAATCACCTGGAAGCGCTGCGTGGATATGAACGACCGGCAGCTGCGCAACGTGGTGGACGGTCTGGGCGGCCGGATGCAGGGCGTGCCCCGGGAAGACGGCTTCGATATCACCGTGGCCAGCGAGATCATGGCGATCTTTTGCCTGGCCACGGACCTGATGGACCTGAAGGAGCGTCTGGGCCGGATCATCGTGGCGTATACCTACGACGACAAGCCAGTCACCGCCCATGACCTGAAGGCCGAGGGTGCCATGACGGCATTGCTGAAGGACGCCATCAAGCCCAATCTGGTGCAGACCCTGGAGGGCACCCCTGCCATCGTCCACGGCGGTCCCTTCGCCAACATCGCCCACGGCTGCAACAGCGTGGAGGCCACGGCCACGGCGCTGAAGCTCAGCGACTATGTGGTCACGGAGGCAGGCTTCGGCGCGGACCTGGGCGCTCAAAAGTTTTTGGATATCAAATGCCGCCTGACCGGCCTGCGGCCGGACGCCTGCGTCATCGTGGCCACGGTCCGGGCGCTGAAGCACCACGGCGGCGTTGCCAAGGCCGATCTGAACACGGAGAACCTGGAGGCGCTGAAAAAGGGATTGCCGAACCTGCTGCGCCATGTGGAAAACATCACCCAGGTCTACGGCCTGCCCGCCGTGGTCGCCATCAACAAGTTCTATACGGACACCGACGCGGAGCTGCAAATGATCGCGGACGCCTGCAAGGAATACGGCGTGAACGTGGCCTTGTCCGACGTCTGGGGCCGCGGTGGAGAAGGCGGCGCAGAGCTGGCGCGGGAAGTGGTGCGCATCATCGAGGAAGAGAAAAACGACTTCCGTTTCTCTTACGGCGATGAATTGAGCCTGAAGGAAAAGATCCACGCCATCGTCACAAAGATCTACGGCGGAAAAGACGTAGTATACGAAAGCGCCGCGGAAAAGGAACTGGCCAAATTAGAGGCCCTGGGCTTTGGCAAGCTGCCCATCTGTATGGCCAAGACCCAGTACTCCCTCTCCGACGACGCCGCCAAGTTGGGCGCGCCTTCGGACTTTACGGTCACCGTGAAAAAGGTAAAGGTCTCCGCCGGCGCAGGCTTCGTGGTGGTCCAGACCGGCGATATCATGACCATGCCGGGACTACCCAAGGTCCCCGCAGCGGAAAAAATCGACGTGGACGAAAACGGCGTTATTACCGGCCTGTTTTGATCGTCTCCCCAGCAACAAAAAAGGACTGGCATCCGGGCACTGTGCTCCCGGATGCCAGTCCTTTTTTGATTTTTATTCTTTCTGCCGCCCGCTTTTTCTTAAAACAGCCGTTTCATCTGCTCCATCAGCAGGCGCTGATATTTTGCGGAGCTGTCCAGCAGCGCCTGGCGCTCCTGCTCCTCCATGGCGCAGAAAGCCTCCCGTTCGGCCGTAAAAATATCGTCGATATTTTTTGCGACAAATTCTTTGCCCCGCTCCGTCAGGTTGATATGCTTGCTGCGCCGGTCCAGCGGGGAAACCTCCATGGTGATATATCCGCCCTCCATCAATTTTTTCAGCGCCGAATGCACCGTCTGCTTACTCATGGCCCAGATGCGGGAAATATCCCGCTGGGTGCATTGCCCGCCGGACATGCGAATGGAATAGAGCACCCAGAACATACTGTCGGAAATGCTGCTGCGTTCCGCAAGCTGGCTGTAGATCGCGTCTGTTTCCCGATAAATATTGTAGTACTGCACCAGCTGATCGTGTATGTGATCTCCCATATTTTTCCAACTCCGTCCCGTATTTTATTTTGGATTTGGTGCATTGTATCACGTTCCGCCGGGGCTGTCAATGCTTACCGTCAATTTTCGGTCTTTTTTTCAGAAACGGGCGCGATCAATACCGCGCAACCAGTTTCAAAAGCCGCCGCGCCGCATGATAAATGGGTCCCTCCATCTGCCGCTGCACCTCCCGCAGCTCCCGCCGGATCGCGATCCCCTGGGGACAGTGCTGCTCACACTTTCCGCACCCGGCGCACAAGGACGCATTGGAGGGCGTCTTTTTCAGCGTCGTACACATGAGGTATTCCTTCATGCCGATATACCAGCTGTCGCTGTAGCGGTCGTTGTAAGTGCGAAAGCACACCGGGATATCCACGCCCTTGGGACAGGGCATACAGTAGCCGCAGCCGGTGCAGCCGATCCGCGACGCTTTGCGGATGGCGCGGCAGGCCCGGTCATACAGCGCCAGCTCCTCTTCTGTCAGCGCGCCCACCGCCGCATCGTCCGCCGTGGCAGCGTTTTCCTCGATCTGAGACAAGTCGTTCATCCCCGAGAGCACCGAGAGGACCTCCGGCTGGTTCCAAAGCCAGCGCAAGGCCCAATCCGTGGGGGTGCGCCGCACCGGCACCTGGGCAAAGGCATCCAACGCCTCCTTCGGCAAACGGCGGGACAGCCTGCCGCCCCGCAACGGTTCCATGACGATGACGCCCACGCCCTTTTCCGCCGCGTAGCGCACGCCGCGGACACCGGCCTGGCTCGTCTCGTCCAGATAGTTGTATTGCAGATAGCAAAATTCCCAATCGTAGGCATCTAGCACGCGCATAAAATTTTCCGTGCCGCCATGGAAGGAAAAGCCGATGTGCCGGATGACGCCCGCCGCCTTCTGACGGTCGATCCACGCCTCGATCCCCAGGGCCTGTAACCGCTCCCACTGGTGAACGTCGCAGAGCATATGGATCAGATAGTAGTCGATGTAGTCTGTACGCAGGCGGCGCAGCTGCTGGGCAAGGCACGCGTCAAAGGCCGCCAGATCCTTATAGAGATAATGGGGCGTCTTCGTGGCCACATAGACCTTGTCCCGCCAGCCCTGGGCCAGCCATTTACCCAGAGCGTCCTCGATGCCGGGGTAGATATAGGCCGTGTCAAAATAATTGACCCCCTTTTCCGCCGCCGCTGTCAACTCCCGTTCCGCCTTGGCCTGGTCCACCGCCACGCCGTTTTTCGTAAAACGCATACAGCCGTAGCCCAGCGCCGAAATGCGCGCCCCTGTCTTTGGATCGATGCGATACTGCATAACCTCTCGTCCCTTCTCAAACCTGTCTCACCGCAAAACAGGGCAGACGCCCAAAACGTCCGCCCTGTCGCCCGCCGCGCCGAAAGCGGCGGTTTCACTCCGTTCTCCTCAGCGGCTGAAGCGCTGGCGCTCCTTTCGCTGGATCATGAAGATCGCCCTGCACAGCCGGTCCTGCTCCGCAGGCTCCTGATCCTCCAGCTGGCAGCCGTAGGTAAAGGCGCCGTCCTGGGCGCACTCCCGGATCCAGCGCACCTGGCAGTGGAAGGAAAAAGGCTCCTCCTCCTCCACGATCCGGGCACCGCCGATGTCCACCCAGTCGCCCACCTGATAGGGACAGGCGCTCTTAAACTGCATGCCGCCGATGCTCACATCCAGGATCCAGCATGGCGCCGGGTCGTTCGACGCGTCCCTCGGTTTCGCAGCTGCGTCGTATACCGCCGCAGCGGATATATTGACGTGCTGGCGGAAGGACACCCGCAGGTCCTCCGCATAAAGCCGCTCCAGCCGCTCCACCTTCCAGACCCGGTCCGTACTTCCCGAAACCGTGCCCCGCACAGTGACGGCGTCGCCGCGCATAAAGCCCCGCAGCTTGACCTCCGTGCCGTACACCACCTGGGGCACTAAGCCGTCAGAAAGCTCAGAGATATAGAGCGCGCCGTTTTCCATCTTGTCGATCTGCCCATAGAACGACACCTCGTTTTCAACATTCATGACCTCCACGGGCATATCCTCGCGAAAACCGAAATCCTCCAGTTCGATCCCATCCATTCTTGCCGCCTCCCCTTTCGTTTTCTCTGTCAATACACGCATACTTGTTCGTCACAGCACCATAACGCGCTGCAAAATCACCGCCATTTCCGCACGGCTGATGGGACTGCGCGGCGCCAGGCGCTGGTCCGATGTGCCGGTGACGACGCCCAGCTGCACCAGGGCCGCCACGGACGTCCTGGCGTAATCCGACACCTGTCCGCCGTCGCTGAAGGCGGACAGCACCGAGGTGGACACCGACGAGACGTTTTTGCCCGACGCGCTCATCGCCCGGCAGATCATCGTCATGGCATCCTCCCGGGTCAGGCTGTTATCCGGCAGGAAGCGGGTCCCGTCGCCCTGGACGATGCCCAGATTCCGGGCCGCGGCAATGGCGCCGGCGTAATAGCTGCCGCTGGAGACATCCGCAAAGCCGGAATTGGGATTGCTGGTGTCAAACCGGAACGCCCGGCAGATCATCAGGGCGAAATCACCCCGGCGGATCTGCTGGCCTGGTGAAAACCGGTTGGCCGACGTGCCGGTGACGACGCCATTGTCGTACAGATACTCAATGGCGGACGCGGCCCAGTCGTAGCCGCCCAGATCCGTAAAGACCGACGCGGGCGGGACGACCACGGGAACGTTGTTTGTCACGGTGATCTCCACCGTACCGCTGCAACGGTCGCCGGTATTGTCATAGCCCACATAGGGGATGGACACCGTGCCCTGATAGCCCGACTGGGGCACAAAGCTGATCTGGTCGATGCTGGGCGAACCGGAGACGTAGTAATCCGTCCCCGTGCGCACGGAGGTGCTGACCGTGACGCCGCCGTTATAATTCGTATACAGCGTACCCTGACTGGACGAGGGCAGGCTGTTGAAGCGGATATAGCTCAGATTACGGCCCAGAGCGCCGCTGGCAGCGTTGCGGAAATCCGACGCACGGAACACTGCGGCCACGCCGCCGGAGCTGCTGTAGCGCACCGTGGACGAGGAGGATTGGCCCACCTCGATGGAAACGGCGCCGTTGAACTCCTCGCCCTGGCTGTTCCGTCCGGTAAAGGGAATGGACACCGTACCGCTGAAGCTGCCGTTGGGTACGAACGTTACCTCGCTGATATTACGGCTGCCGCCGCTGCGGTAGTAGCGCTCGGAGGTGCCGGTGCCCACCTCGTCGCTGTATTTGCCCGTTTTGCTGTTATAGCGGTAATACAGATCGCCCTCCCGAGCCGCGGGGGTATCGGTAAAGCGGATGTAGTTCAGGTTCTCCCCCGTCAGGTCGCGGCTGACGCCGTTGAAATCCGCCGCTTCAAAGGTGATCTCGTTGCCGTTGGTGGAGCGGTAGGTCACCGTACCGGACCCGTTGGCGTCGCCCACCTCGATGACTAAGGTGCCCTTGAAGCTGTCCCGGTTGCCGCTGATATAGCCGGTGAAGGGGATCGTGACTTTTCCGCTGAAATCGCTGGCGGGCACAAAGGTGATATCGTTGATGTACTTGCTGCTGCTGTAGTAATACCGCTCGTTCGTATCCACGCGGGTGCGGCTGCTGCTGGAATAGCGGTAGTACAGCACGCCCTCGCTGCTGCGGGGCAGGTCGTCAAAGCGGATGTAGTACAGGCTCGCGTCCAGCTCCGCATGGCAGGCGTCGTCAAAATCGCCCCGGTGCAGCGTCACATTTGTGTTCTTGCGGGTGTCGTAGTGGACGGTGCCGTCCTTGTTGCCGTCGGGGGAATAGACGTTGAGAGTCACCTTGCCGTTGTAGGTGCTGCCGGAGGTATCGATACAGTGGTAGGGGATTTCTACGGTGCCGGTGTAATCCTCGGCGGGGACGAAGGTGATCTGGTCCAGGCGGGGATTGCTGCCGCTGTAGTAGCGGGTGGTGGGCGTCACCTGCTGGGAATACTGACCGGTGGTACTGTAGTTATAGTACAGGGTGCCGCGGTTGGCGGCGGGCTGCTCAAAGGTGATGTAGCTGAAGGGGCGGCCCGTCTTGCCCATGCAGATGGCCTGGAAGTCCTCCGAGGAGAACGCAAGGGGACGGTTCTTGGCCGTGCTGTACGCCACATCCCCCGTGCTGGCAACTTTGACCTGGATCATACCTGTAAAAGCACTGCCATTATCGCCATAACCTGTATAGCGAATGGTCGCTGTCCCACTGAAACTGGTATTGGGGATAAATGATATCTCAGACAGCCCCCACTGGTTCGTGCCGGGATTGCGGTAATATTTTTCCGTGCCGCCCACGCCGTGGTTCTGATGGTCCGGGGAAACATAACGATAAAACA
>CANSLL010000118.1 GCA_947647695.1 uncultured Clostridia bacterium
CAGCGGGTGAAGGATTCGAACCCTCACAAACGGAGTCAGAGTCCGGTGTGCTACCATTACACAAACCCGCTATGCTGTCGAGAACGTTGATTATTATAACGCGTTTAGCGAAAAAGTCAATAGCTTCTGGAAAATTTTTTGAAAACTTTCCAAAAGTCCCAACCATTCTATTGCAGATCCTGCTGCATCTTGTCATATAGCCGTTCGGAAATCCGGGCAAACTCCTCCAATCCCAAGCGCTCCCCGCGGACGGAGGCGGGCAGTCCGCATGACGTCACGGCCTCCTCCAGCGCTTCCTTGGAAAGCTGCGCGCCAAAGGCCGCGTAAAGGCTGTTGACCAGCGTCTTCCGCCGCAGCGCAAAGGCTGCGCGGACCACCTGGAAGAAAAACGCCGTATCCGCCGTATCCACCGGAGGCGTCTGCCGCATGACGCAGCGGAGCACCGAAGACGTCACCTTCGGCTGGGGCGTGAAGCAATGGGGCGGCACGTCAAAGAGCAGCTCCGGCTCCGTATAAAATTGCAGATATACCGACAGCGCGCCGTAGTCCGCCGATCCCGGAAGCGCACAGACCCGTCTGGCCACCTCCCTTTGGACCATCACGGTCAGGCTTTGAAAGCAGCCGCTGCCGATCAGAGCGGAAAGGACGGGCGTGGTGATATTATAGGGCAGGTTCGCGCAGACCACCGGCGTCAGACCGGCAAAATGCGTCCGCACCAGGGCAGGCAGGTCCATCTTCAAAATATCGCCGCTCAGGAGCGTCACGTTGTCAAATCCCGCCAGCGTTTCCTCCAATACGGGAAGCAGCCGCCGGTCTAGCTCCACAGCTACCACTTTCCCCGCAGACGCAGCCAGCCGGGCCGTCAGGCAGCCGATGCCGGGACCGATCTCTAACACGCCGCAGCGCGCGTCCACGCCGCTTCCCGCGGCAATCGCCCGGGGGACTGCCGCGTCAATGAGGAAATTCTGCCCCATCGCTTTGGAAAAATGGAAGCCGTGGCGTCCAAGCAGCGTGCGGATATCATTCAGATCACAAAGGTCCATCGTTTCTCTCCTGTGGATTGATACGTCCAGTATAGTACATCCTGGCCGCGGGTGCAGCCGGCATCCGCGGCCAGGACGGTCATCATGCAAGCATCCGAACAGCCATGCGCCGTGCAGTATACGCTTTTCCCGCTGACCGTAAAAAGCATCACGGCGTCAGCCAAACAAGGAACGCAGCGTATCCAGGAGCTTGAATTTATCATTGATGCCGATCAGGAAGATCGCAATCACGATCAGCGGCAGAAGGTAGGACACATAGATCCGCATCCCCTCTCTTACCTTTATACCGCGGCCCGTATTCGCTTCCTCCTTAAAATTCCTCCAGCCCCAGCCGTACCGGGAGGTGCAGAACAGCAGATACACCAGCGAGCCCAGCGGCAGCCAGAGGTTGGAGACCAGGAAATCCTCCAGATCCAGCACCGCAGAACCCTCGCCGAAGGGCTGGAAGCCCGCCCACAGATTGTAGCCCAGCACACAGGGCAGCGACAGCAGGATCATCAGCGCAATGTTGACAACCGCCACCTTGCGGCGGGATGCGCCCGTCAGGTCCATGCAGCAGGAAATGATATTTTCAAACACCGCCAGGATCGTCGAAAAGGACGCAAAGGTCATGAAAATGAAAAACAGGCTGCCCCAAAACCGCCCCAGCATCATATGGTTGAACACATTCGGCAGCGTAATAAAAATCAGGTTCGGCCCGCTGCCGGCCTCCACGCCAAAGGTAAAGCAAGCAGGGAAAATGATCAGGCCCGAAACGATGGCCACAAAAGTATCCAGCACCGCCACGTTGACGGCCTCGCCCAGTAACGCCCGGTCCTTGCCGATGTAGCTGCCGAAAATCGCCATGGCGCCGATACCCAGGGACAGGGTGAAAAACGCTTGATTCATCGCGCCCACGATCGTGGTGCCCACGCCCACCTCCAGCATCCGCTCCAGGTTCGGCATCAGATAAAAGGACAGTCCCTCCCCTGCCCCCGGCAGGGTGAAGCTGTTCACCGCCAGCAGCACCATCACGCCCAACAGCGCCAGCATCATCACCTTCGTAATACGCTCCAAACCGCTCTGGAGGCCGAAAGAATTGATGAGAAATCCCAAAACCACCACCAGCACCATCCATCCGCCGGTGACCAGCGGGTCCGCCAGCATCTCGCCGAACATCGCGCCGACGCCCGCGGCGTCCTTGCCTGCAAATGCTCCCGACGCGGTCAGCACAAAGTAATGGAGCATCCAGCCTGCCACGGAGGTATAGAACATCATCAGCAGGTAGTTGCCTGCAAGGCACAGATAGCCGTGGATGTGCCACTTCTGCCCCGGCTTTTCCAGAGCATGATACGCCCGCACAGGACTGCGCTGGCTGGCGCGTCCCACAGCAAATTCCATAGTCATGATCGGCAGGCCAAGGATGATCAGAAACAGAATATAAAACAACACAAAAGCCGCGCCGCCGTATTGCCCCGTCATATACGGGAACTTCCACACGTTGCCGATGCCGATGGCGCAGCCTGCGGACAGCAGAATAAAGCCCAGACGCGAACCAAGCCGCTCTCTTTTCATCTTACTCTCTCCTCTTTCTTTCCGCCGCCAGAAACCGGCGGAGGCGGTAAATATCTGCTTTATTGTATCGGATACCCTAAGAAAAAGCAACCGTATGCCGCGCTTTTTCGTAAAAAATTCCTTGACAAACAGCCCCTGGACGGGTATGATAAGTGCAATATAAAAAAGCGATGATGGGAAAAAAGATCGAGTCCCCTTTCTTCCAGAGAGCCGGCGGGCGGTGCGAGCCGGTAGAAACGACACGATGGATAACTGGTCCCGGAGCTGGCAGCCCGAAGCACGGCGTAGGGCTGCACGGTCAGCACCGTTATTTGCTCAGGCCTTGCTGGAGGCTGTTGAGGGTCTGCCGGGTAACCGCAGACTGAATTAGGGTGGTAACGCGTATGATTGATACGCCCCTGACGAAATAAGGTCGGGGGCGTTTTTCCATGCCCCCCGGAAGGAGTTTTTTCCATGATGTATGAAGGCTGCAAAAAGTACCGTCCCTTTCCCCCGGAGCACATCCCCGACCGCACCTGGCCGGACAAGGTGATCGACCATGCTCCCATCTGGTGCAGCGTGGACCTGCGCGACGGCAACCAGGCGCTGATCGACCCGATGAACCTGGAAGAGAAGTTAGAGTATTTCAACACCCTGATCCGCATCGGTTTCAAGGAGATCGAGGTGGGCTTCCCCTCCGCCTCCGAGACGGAGTACGAGATCCTTCGCGCCCTGATCGACCGCAAAATGATCCCCGACGACGTGACCATCCAGGTGCTGGTCCAGGCGCGGGAGCACCTGATCAAAAAGACCTTTGAGGCCATCGACGGCGCGAAAAACGTCATCCTCCACTTTTACAATTCCACCTCCACCCTCCAGCGCAAGGTGGTGTTCCGCACGGAGATGGACGGTATCATCAAGATCGCCACGGATGCGGCGGCCCTGATCCGCGACCTGAGCGCGCCGCTGCTGGCATCGGGGATGAACCTGCGCTATGAGTATTCCCCCGAGAGCTTTTCCGGCACGGAGATGGACAACGCTGTGCTGATCTGCCAGAGGGTCATCGAGACCATCGGCGCCACGCCGGAGCATAAGATCATCCTCAATCTGCCCGCCACGGTGGAGGGCAGCATGCCCAACCAGTACGCCGACCAGATCGAGTATTTCATCCGCCATCTGCCCGGCCGGGACTGCGCCGTCATCTCCGTCCATCCCCACAACGACCGCGGCACCGGCGTCGCCACCACGGAACTGGCACTGTTGGCGGGCGCGGAGCGCGTGGAGGGCACGCTGTTCGGCAACGGCGAGCGCACCGGCAACGTGGACGTGGTCACTGTGGCGATGAATATGTACACCCAAGGCGTCGATCCCCACCTGGACTTCTCCCATATCAACGAGATCAAGGAAATGTACGAGCGCTGCACCAAGATGGCCGTCCCGCCCCGCCAGCCCTACGCGGGCCAGCTGGTGTTCACCGCCTTTTCCGGCTCCCATCAGGACGCCATCAACAAGGGCTACCAGTACCATCAGGAAAGCAACAGCCCCTATTGGGAGATCCCATACCTGCCCATCGACCCGGCGGACGTGGGGCGGCAGTACGAGCCGATCATCCGCATCAACAGCCAGAGTGGCAAGGGCGGCGCGGCCTTCGTCATGCAGCACAATTTCGGCTACGATCTGCCCAAGGTCATGCACGCGGAGTTTGGCCACATTGTACAGGTGGAGACGGACAAGGTGGGCAAGGAGCTGCCCGCCCAGCGCGTCTATGATCTGTTCAAGGAGGCGTATATCGACGCGGTCTTCCCCTACGAGCTGCTGCGCCATTCCTTCCATGAGACCACCGGCGAGGACGGCAAGTCCCACGTCGAGTTCACCGGCACCCTGCGCCATACGGACACCACCTTCGACGTCTCCGGCGAGGGCAACGGCCCCATCGACGCCTTCTTCAACGCCATCCACGGCCAGAAGATGGACCGCTTCACCTTCGTGGACTACAAGGAGCACGCCATCACCGACGGCTCGGACTCCATGGCCGTGGCGTACATCCATCTGCGGGACGACGCGGGCCGGGACTGCTTCGGCGTGGGCGTGGATCACAACATCAACCTGGCTCCCCTGCGCGGCATCCTCTCGGCCATCAACCGTTCCTGGACCGCGCGGCATCAGGGGTAAGACAGTCTTTTCAAAATTTACTCTGTTAAAACGAGCGGCAGCAAAAGCTGCCGCTCGTTTTTTGTCCCGCCCTGTGTGGACGGGACAGGTGCGTCGTCCCATTTGCCCGATTAGCTCTGCCGGTCAGCAGTCCTGTTCGGACATCCTTTCCTCGAACACCTTTTTTGCCGTAAAAACCGCATTCAGCACCCTGGGAAAGCCGGTATAGGGAATGCACTGCAAAAACGTTTCGACGATCCTCTCCGGCGTGATCCCCACATGGAGCGCGCCGCGAATATGCACCTTTAGCTGGGGCTCGCACCCGCCGGCGGCCAGCAAGCTGGCAAGGGTAACCATCTCCCGCTCCTGCACGCTGAGTCCCCGGCGCGTGTAAATGTCTCCGAAGGCAAACTCAACGATGTACCTTCCCAGATCCGGCGCGATGTTCTCCAGGGATTCGATCACCGCCTCTCCGCCCGCGCCGTCGATCTCCTTCAACTTTTCCATTCCTGCCGCAAAGCGTGTTTCTTCCATTTGCTTTTCCCTCCTGTTCGTTTTACAATGGAGAGCATACCTCTTAAACCATAGTTCAAGTCAAGACTTTTTTGAGGAGGCGCGGAATATGACCATCGGGGAAATTTCCGAAAAAACACACCTGCCGGAAAGCACGCTGCGCTATTATGAAAAAAAAGAGCTGATCCGGGTGGCGCGCGACAAAAACGGACGGCGTAATTATGCGCAAAGCGATATCGCGTGGATTCAATTTATCCGCCGCCTGAAGGAAACCGGGATGCCTTTAACGGACATCCGGCGCTATTCCGTGCTGCGCTATGCGGGCGAAGGCACCATGACCGAACGGCTCGCCATATTGCAGGCGCACAGGCAATATCTGTTGGCGCAACAGGAAAAATGGAACGTCTATCTGCAAAACCTGGACGATAAAATCGCGTTCTACCGCCGGAGCCTTTCAAAAGGGGCTTTCTGACGCCGCAGGCGCGGCAGGCCTCAGCATCAAAGATTCGGCCGTTTTGACCGGGCCGGAGCCTCGCGCGCCTCTCTTTTGCAGCTTTTTTCCCATGGCGTGATGGAAACCGCGGTCAGGTCCGTCTAATAAAGGAAAGAGGGAGGTGGCGCGCCTTGAAGGGGGAGGAATATTTTGACAAAGCGGAACAGAGCAAGGAGAAACTCTACCGCACAGCCTATCTCTACCTCGGCAGCGAAAGCGCCGCGGTGGACGCCGTGGACGAGGCGGTCTACAAGGGATATCTCGCCCGGAAAAAGCTCCGGCAGGAACAGTATTTTTCCACCTGGCTGACGCGCATCCTTCTGAACGTATGCACCGACGAGCTGCGGCGGCGAAAACGGGAGTACGCCGTGGAGACGCTGCCGGAGACGGCGGCAGAACCCTACGACGCCCTGCCGCTGAAGGAGGCCATCCGGCGTCTGCCGGAGGAACTGCGCAGCGTCATCGCACTGCGGTATTTCAGCGGCTTTACGCTGGCGGAGACGGCCCACGCCCTCAGCATCCCGGAGGGGACCGTTTCCTCCCGCCAGCGCAAAGCCCTGGCGCTGCTGAGGCTTGATTTGATGGATGAGGAGGTGGAGTCATGACCCGCGCAGAAGAATGGGAACAGATGCAGCAGGAATCGGCCCAGACCCCGGCAGCCCTGGACGGCAGCGTCAGCCGGGCAAGGGCAAGGGCAAAAAAGCGCCTTTGGAAACGGCGCGTTTTTGGCGTTCCACTGACCGGGGCGGCGGCGGTATTCCTCGCCCTGGTGGTGCTGGTAAACGTATCCGTTCCCTTTGCCTACGCCATGAGCGCGGCGGGCTTGAAGTCTGTGGTGCAGGCGGTATCGTTCAATCCCAGCCTGCGCGTGGCGCTGGAGCACGACTACGCCCAGTACGTCGGGCAAAGCCAGACCATCGGCGATATCACCGTCACGGTGGACGCCGTGATCGCAGACAGCGCTCAGGTGAATGTGTTTTACCGGATCGACAGCAAGACTTATGGCAAGTTTCATCCTCAAGTTTCATTTTTTGATGCAGAAAACAAACGTATCCCCCTTTCCGGTAGTATTACTTCCAATCCAAGAGATTACGGAAAAAACAACTTTGCAACCGTAGATTTCGGATGTGAGAACACACCGCACGCGTTGCGTTTTACCGTCAAGATCCCGGAAGCAGCCATACAGGAACGCGATTGGACAGGACCAGTCTGGAACGAACCGGCAACGACCTGGACGGAATTGGATACCTCCACCTACAC
>CANSLL010000119.1 GCA_947647695.1 uncultured Clostridia bacterium
GCGGAAGTCTGAATGATGTGTGGATCGCATACCCAATCGCCGGAGCTGCAAGCGCGGTACTTTGCCTGTTCCAATGGCACAATGTTTTGAAAGCCCTGCGCCTTCGTATCGGAAAATCAGAGAACCCGGAAGAAATAAAAACGCTATGAAGGCTGGAGCTAACCCCAAAAAGGATTTAGTGCCCTGAATGATATCATGCCAAATAACCAATGTTCCGTTTCAAGCTGCTATTCGTGAAATTGCTGGAGTTTTTCTGCAACAACGCAAAAAGGAAAAGGATTTGCCGTCTGACCGACGGATTTGTGGAGGATTTCCGATCTGTGCCGGTTTCTCTGAAAAGGGATGCACTCCCGGTCTGGCTTAAGCATAGGATGGCATAGAAAGGAAGTGTTATACTATGGCAAATGCAACACGATCCGAAATTAGCCCGGCGGAGGCAGCGCCGGATTACGCCCGGTATGACCGCATCTGGCAGCGCGTCGCGCCGTCTATGAACCCCTATCCCGAGGTACGCGCCGCGGCGGAGGCGGCAAGTATGCCGTCTGGTACTGCGGTGCAGGCCGGCGCGCAGCCGGGCACACAGGAGACGGAGCAGTCGGAGCTGCTGCTGCCGGGCGCCCAGGCGAATCCCTGCTGTATGGGCTCTGCGGCCCAGGATCTCACGGCGGTCCTGGAGGGCTTTGCGGAGGAGGAGGCTGCGGATGCGGCGACGTATTGCCGTCTGGCCCGCTGCGCGCCGAACCGGGCGGCCCGCAGCGCTTTGGGGGAGTTGTCTGCTGGGGCAGGCCTGCGCAGCAGAGAGCTGACCGCGGCGTATTATCTGATTACCGGCCAGACAAAGCAGCTGAACACGGCGGCGGTGGTCCTGCCGCGCCAGCCCTACCGCGCGCTGCTGCGGGACAGGTACCATGCCGCGGCTTGCAACAGTTTGAATTACGCGCGGGCGGCGGACGCGACGCCGGACCCCTGTTTGCAGCGTTTACTGAAACGGTTCAGCAGCGAGAACGAGGCCGCGGCGGACGCGCTGCTGCGGCTTCTGGCCCAGACCCAGACAAAGTCTTGCAATTTCTGAGGAAAGGCGTGTATAATAGAAATCGCTTATTACAAAAGAAACGAGGGGATCAGTATGACACCAGCCATCACCAGGGCGCAGGCCCTTGCGCTGCTGCAAACGTATAACAAGGAACCGTTCCATATCCTCCATGCGCTGACCGTCGAGGGGGCCATGCGCTGGTTCGCCGGGGATCTGGGCTATGGAGAAGAGGCAGATTTCTGGGCGATGACGGGCCTGCTCCACGACATCGACTTTGAGCAATGGCCCGAGGAGCATTGCAAAAAAGCCCCGGAGCTTCTGCGTGCCGGGGGAGTGGACGAGGCGATGATCCACGCCGTATGCAGTCACGGCTACGGTCTATGCAGCGACGTGGCGCCGGAGCACGAGATGGAAAAGGTGCTCTTTGCCTGCGACGAGCTGACGGGTCTGATCGGCGCAGCCGCACGGATGCGCCCGTCGAAGAGCGTGCAGGACATGGAGGTATCCAGTCTGAAAAAGAAGTTCAAGGATAAAAAGTTCGCGGCCGGATGCTCCCGCGATGTGATCCGCCAGGGCGCGGAGCAGCTTGGCTGGACGCTGGAGGAGCTGATGGAAAAGACGATCCTGGCCATGCGGGAGTGCGAAACGTCCGTTGCGGCGGAGGCGGAGGCGTTGGGCTGTGGCGCATGAGAAACTCCCCTTTGCCCGAAACAAGCACAAGACGGATATCGTCGCCTATCTCACGATCGTTGGCTGGCTGATCGCCTGGCTGCGGGGAGACCGGGCGGAAAGCGGGTTCCATTTGAATCAGGCGCTGTCCATCCTGGTGGCGGATCTGGGCGTCAACGCAGTGTTCTGGAGCATCACGGTCTCCGGCGCGGCGGGCGCGGCGTTGATCGTGCGGGGCGTCTGCGGCATCCTGGATTTCTGCATCTGGGCGCTGTGGCTCCTGGCGCTGGTGCGCGCCGTCAAAGGCAGTGAAGCGCCGGTACCGGTGCTCGGCTATGTGGAGCTGCTGAAGAGACATACATAAAAAAGCAGCGTGCGAAGGTTATTTTTTCGCACGCTGCTTTTATGGTATTCCGGCAGGGAGCATACAGGCGCAGAAGCGTGCTTCCCGGTCGCGAAGCAAAAAGCGGTTTCCGTTTCATGGCGGAACCGAAAAAAGGGGACCGGCGTCCCCTTTTTTGCAAAACCACATTATTCACTTGGCGTCAGCAGCAGCTCCACACCGGCGATGTTTAAGACAGCGCCCTCCGGCAATTCGATGTTTTCATAGTCCGCCACGCAAAAACCGAAGCCCTCGGAGATGCGCCAGGTGGTGCCCATCACATCGCTGATGCCGCCTTCGTGCATGTTGCTGCTCTCCACGTTGCCGATGCCTGTGATCGCCGTAAAATCATACGTTCCGGCGGGGAAATCGGTGCCGGCGACGAAACGTCCCGCCGTCAGGGTCACCGGTTCGGTGATCTCCTGCTCCCGGGGCTGGAGGGGCGTAGTGTCCGCGTTGTCCGTGATCATGCGCAGCACGACGCCGCCGCTGAGGGACAGCACGGTGCCCGCGGGCAGCTCCACACCGTCTATGACGGACTCGTACATATTGACGCCGTTGGTGTTGTGCTGCTCAAACCCCATGGAGGCATTCACCGCGCCGTTGCTGCTGGTGACATAGCCGCTCCACTGGATCGCGTTCAGCTGATACGTTCCGGCGGGAAAATCGACGCCGGCGGTATGGTGGCCGCTGATCAGGCGGAAGTCGGCGTGGGTCGAGGGTTCTTCCCCGCCCTCATCGGTGGAGGCAGCGCTGCCAGGACCGTCCGAGGGAGCGTCCTGGGGCGTGCCGCAGGCGGCCAGGGAAAGGCACAGCAGAAAACACAGCAGTGCGCAAACTGTTTTTTTCATGGGACGGCTCCTTCCTCTGCTCCGGTGTTATCTGCGGGAAAAATAGGCGTAAAAGCTGAATGCGGCCAGGGCAAAGGGCAGGATGATGTGCAGGATCCCGGCCTGCCCTGCAAGGAACATACGGGTGCCATAGATGCCGAGGCAGACCAGGCCGATGCTGGAAAACAGGACGAGCGTGCGCTGATTCATGAAAAGACCTCCTTTGGTCCGGCAGGCGGCGGAACGGACGCGCTGCAAAAAATGCAAAAAATAGTTTTATTCGATGGAGAGGATATAGTAATAGACAGGCTGGCCGCCGGGCAGGAGGGAGACCTCCGCGTCGGGGCAGGCTTCGGCAAAGAGCGCCCGGGCCGCGTCCGCGTCCTCCTCGGAAACGTCGGCGCCGTAGAACATGGTGATAAATTCTGCATCCTGTTCTTTGGCGGTATTCGCCAGATCTCTGAGCAGCACGGCGATATCAGTGCCGCTGCCGAAAAGGTCGCTTTCCTTCAGCGCCAGATATTCCCCGGCACGGATGTCAAAGCCGTCGATGTTGGAATCCCGGGCGGCGTAGGTGATCTGGGCGGTGGTCACGCGGGGAAGGGCCTCGTTCATGGCCGCGGTGATCTCCTCCACGGAATCCTCCACATTCACCGCCAGCATGGCGGCCATACCCTGGGGGACGCTGGCCGTAGGAATCACCACAATCTGCTTTTCGGACAGGTCCTGGCATTGCTGGGCGGCCATGATGATATTTTTGTTGTTGGGCAGCACAAAGACGGTCTCCGCCGGTGTCCGGTCGATGACGTTCAGGATGCTCTCGGTGGAGGGATTCATGGTCTGGCCGCCGCTGATGATGCCGTCGCAGCCCAGGTCAATAAAGACGCTGGCGATGCCCTCGCCGGCGCAGACGGAGATGAAACCGTATTTTTTCTCCGGCGCGGCGATCACCCGCTCCCCGGTCTCCTTGGCACCCTGCTCTAACTCCGCTTCCACGGCCTCCAGATCGTCGGTGCTTTGGGCCTTGCGCCCCGCGGCCAGATCGTCGTGCTGGGTGCGCATATTTTCGATTTTTGCCAGCTCCAGCGTACCGTATTTCTGGGACTCGTTCAGCGCGTCGCCCGGGATGTTGGTATGGACGTGGACCTTGAAGGACTCGTCGTCCTCGCCGATGACTAAGCTGTCGCCGATGGAGTTGAGATAGGCGCGCAGGGGATTCAGGTCGACGTCCTCGCGCTTTTTGCGCACGATATACACCGTGTCAAAGGCAAAGGTGATCTCGCCGGTGTCAAACAGCTCAAAATCGGCCTTTTCCTGTACCTGGACCGGCGCTTCCTCTTCAGGCAAAGGCTCGCCCCGCATGGCGGAGAGCATACCGCTGAGGATCACCAGGAAGCCCTTGCCGCCGGCGTCTACCACGCCGGCCTTTTTTAATACTGGATTCTGATTGACCGTGTCGGCCAGGGCGGCCTCGCCCTCGGTGATGGCCGCCTGGAGCACATATTCTGCGGAGTTGTTTTCCGCTGCGGCTTCCACGGCGCGTTTTGCCGCCAGGCGGGAGACCGTGAGCACGGTGCCCTCGGCGGGCTTCATCACGGCGTTGTACGCCGCGGCGACGCCCTCTTGCAGGGCGTTGGCCAGGGCGACGCCGTCCATGTACGTCTGTCCCTTCAGGCTGCGGGAGATGCCGCGAAAAAGGAGGGACAGGATGACGCCGGAGTTGCCGCGGGCGCCGCGCAGCAGGGCGCTGGCGGTGATTTTCGCGGTTTCGTCCACGCTGACGGGCGCTTTTTTGCGCAGCTCCGCCGCCGCGTTGCCGATGGTCAGGGACATATTGGTGCCGGTATCCCCGTCGGGGACGGGGAATACGTTCAGATCGTTGATTTCCTGTTTGCACTGGGAGATGGACACGGAGCCGAAAAGCACCATCTCCTTGAGGAGTGCGCCGTCAATTTTATCTTTCACAGATAGACCTTCCTTTCCGCAAAAACGCTGCCTTACAGGGTGATGGAATCGACGCACACATCCACGGTGCGCACGATGACGCCGGTGTTCTGCTGGACCACATAGCGCACCTCGTTCATAATGGCGCGGCAGACGGCGGGGACGTTCACGCCATGCTCCACGATGATGTGCAGCTCGATGGAGATGCTGCTGTCCTCGTTATAAGTGACCTTGACGCCCTTGCTCATGGCCTCGTTGCGCAGCAGATGGACCAGACCGTCCGTCATGGAACGGAACGCCATACCCTTGACGCCGAAGCAATTTGTGGCGGCTGCGCCGGTGATGTTGGAAAATACTGCGCTGGAGATGGCGATTTCGCCCTTGTCCGACTGCATTTTGATCATAGGAGACCGTCCTTTCCGTTGAAAACTCGTGATGATATGACATGCTGCCGTTTGTTTTCTTTGCTTTCAAGGGGAGGCGGCAGCGAAAACCGTGCATCGAAAAAAGCGCGCGAAGAATTGGCGCTGAAATGATAACTTACATTATACAGGAAAGTTTCTGAAAGAACAAGTAAAACGTGTTAGGAGTTTTTTGCAAAAAGACGTTGTATTTTTATTGGAAAGAGTGTAGAATATACAATACTTAGTAGAAATATAGTAAGATAGAGAAACAGATCCAATATAGAAAATGGAGGGAAAAGATATGAACCGTGACATGAAGGATATCCTGGTGCTGCTGGCGATTGCGGCTGCGGCGATCGGCGCAGTGGTGACGGCGGTGCTGCTGGTGATCAAATTTAAGGAGCAGATCGGCGATTTCTTTGCCGAAATGAAGATGAGATGTCCCTGCCGCCACAGGGAAGAAGACGACTACGCAGACGACGAGCTCAACTGCATCTGCGACATTGACGATATCACGGAGTGATTAAAGGGGGGACTTGCGTCCCCCCTTTAGATTCCCCCGCTCCAGTGACATCGGTCACTGGAGACGCCGCCCCGTTCGGGCGGCTGAGTCGAGGTATTTTTCCAAGGCGCATGTCCTTGGAAAAATGATTTTAATTTGTTTTTTGCGCGGAGCGCAAAAAATTCGGGGGACGCTGTCCCCCCTGAAAGTCCCCCTGGTTTCGCGCTTGCGCGAAACCTTTTTTGTTGCAGATTTTGGACGGGGGAGCATGATGGGTGCGGGATGCTGGTTGTTTGGATTATATGGAAAACGTATGAAACTTGGCTCTGAGCTGCAACGGAATAACGAATGAAAAAACGGGGAGAAAAATTCTCCCCGTTTTCCTTATATACGCCGTTCATTCAAAAGATGATCACAAACGAAACTATTTACTGTATCAGCTTCCATTTTTGACCCAGTGAGCCATTCCGCGTCTCGACCACCAGGCCGCTGCCTTCGGCGGAGCTTCCGTCCTGCACCGCCAGGGTGAGAGACTGGTTCTCGGATGGTACAACATAATAATATCCGTCGCCCGCATCCAGGAAGAGCCATTTCTGGGCTGGCGTATCGTTCGACTCATACAGCCACACAGGCGTTCCCGAATCTATTCCTCCATATTGCACGTCTAAGACCATTTTAACGTTTGTGCTTGTGCCCGCTACAAGGAGATAGTGGCCAACGGACATGGAATAGGGGAGCAGGTACCAGGATTGTGCGGGGGTGCCGTTCGCGCCATAGATCCAGACGGGGTCCTCGCTGCTGGCTCCGCCGTAGGCCACATCCAGCCGCATTCCGGGAGCGCAGGCGGGAGTCAGCGCATACCAACCCGGATTCGGGTACGCCATTGCGGGCGTGGCGGCAGGACTCTTGGAGGGGGACGAGGCGCTGCTTTTTGCTTTCACTGTAAAGGATTTGCTTGATACACGGGTATAGCCAGAGGCATCTGTGGCCTCAATCCTTAAATAGTAGGAGCCTGCGGGCAATTTATCGAAGAGCATCCGCTGGTTGAGGTTTGCCGAACGGATATCCATGGATTTTGCGTTCGGCGTGTCCGTCGTGGTCTGCACGGTCGAATTATTGTTCAAATTGATGATATACCCTTTTACGGTGGTAATATTGTAATTGGATGTGATGGTCCCTCTC
>CANSLL010000120.1 GCA_947647695.1 uncultured Clostridia bacterium
GACGGAGCTTTCGCGGGCTTCGCCCGCGGAAGCGGAGTTTAGCGCAGTTTCTTCTGACGCCGCGGCGCTGGCGTTAACGGGTGCGGACTTGGTTTGTGTTGCGCCGTTTGCTTTTTTGCGTGACGTGCTCTTTCTCTTTTCGTGCTCCGCGCTCAGTCGTGCGGCGGCTTCTGTCCCTTACCCTTTGTCAATACTTTAATAAGAACCTATGAAAGCGATTTGCATTTCCCTTTTCACAAACCGTTTGCAAATATTGACAACTTCTGCAAAATATGCTATGCTGAAAAATAAGAAAGGTGTCCATAGCTGGACACCAAAAAGCAAATACAACTCAATTATGGGAGAAACAGAAAACCCATAAGGTAGCCGTAGGGAGCTGCAACCTCCCTGCGGCCTATGCAGGCGAACACCCGCCCACACAACAGGATTACCTGTACCCAGCTGGTATTATATAAGATTTTACGCTTTTTCGCAAGAGCCTAATTTCTCTGTATGGCCTCTGTGTGTATGAATGTAAACACTGTGTGGCAACTTTTATTGCCTGCACAGTGTTTTCTGTTTTCTCCAAAGCTGTGTTTTGCAAGGCGGGGGGGAGCGGTTCCCCTCGGCCCCGCAAACCAGCGGCGGAGAGATACATTCATACGGCGCAGGCGGAGTTATGGAAAGAATCGAAAGGCACCCCGGACACCGTTATGCATCAGTGTCCGGGGTATTTTTATGCCCCGCCGCGCCGGGCTTGCATTTGAGATTTACGGAGGACGAAGGACGGGAGACGGGAGACGGGAGACGAGGGACAGATTCCCACGTCGGGGCTATGCCCCTCCTCGGAATGACAGGGAAACCTGCCACTACCGCACCACCAAAGCGACCAGCGCAACACAAGCGTTACGCACCCAACTCAGCGGCCAGCGAAGCGGGGAGCGGCGCAAGAAGTAGGGGTAGTCCTGTCTTGCACCCTTCCCATTATCTGTGATTAGACCACTGCAAAGCGGTCACTAACCATCGCAAAGCACCTCGGAGAGACCGGCATCTATAACCGGTCTAAGAACAGAAACAACGCGCCAACGCATCGCAATGCCGCGACACGCAAAAAGCCGTCCTGGGATTCTTAAGGGGCGGCGACTGGCGATGTCGCGCCGGAGCAAAGCTCCGGCGCAGCATCGCAGTTGCGCCGCTCCTTAAGCGGCTCTTTGGGTACTTTCTGTCCGCACAGAAAGTACCCGAGGGGTCCGGGGGCGAGAAGCCCCCGGGGCTGTAGGCCAACACCAATCTATCATCACAGGCGCTCCCAAATCCCGACAACTAACCCCCCAAAAAAAGGCCCGGTTCCGCGCCCGCGGAACACCAACCACTTTACGCTTGACAGATTTTTTCGTTCGTGCTATGGTGATGATACTAAAACGAAACTTTTTATACGCAATTTGCGTAAATTTCCAACGTTTTTGTGATAAAATTGTGTAAAAGGGGGATGATTCGATGCCAAAGATTGCCCTGTGTGACGACAATGGAGAAGAACGCGCACACACCGGTACGCTCCTGCGGGAATATGCCCAGACCCGCCCGGGTACCAGCATCCGCACCTTTTCCTCCGGCCAACAGCTGCTGCTGTCAGAAGAAAGCACGGAATTTGACCTGTACATCCTGGACGTGGTGATGCCGAAAATGTCCGGCATCGAATTGGGCGTCCGCCTGCGGGAGCAAAAATGCCGCGGCGCTATCATTTATCTGACCGTCACCCCGGAATTTGCAATCAATTCCTACGAGGCCAGAGCCTTTTACTACCTCCTCAAACCCGTCGACCCCAAACGCCTTTTTAATGTGATGGACCAGGCCCTGGCTGAAACCCAACATAAGAAAACCGTCTGCATTACCGTCAAAACCAAAAACGGTTCCCGCCTGTTGGAGGGCGAAGAGATCGCCTATGTGGAGCTGGCCGACCGTGTGGCCCGCTACCATTTGTCCGATGGAACCACTTTGGACAGCGTCATGCTGCGGCGCTCCTTCCGCAGTGAGCTGGAACCCCTGCTGCGCTACCCCAGCTTCGTCCCCTGCGGGGCAAGTTTCGTAGCCAACTTGCGCTATGTCACCGGCATAGACAAAGGGGAACTCCAACTTTGCGGCGGCCTTCAGATCCCGCTGCCCCGCGGCCAAACGTCAAAACTGCGTCAGCAATGGATGGACTATTGGCTGGATGGCGCCATGGACCAGGCATGACCCGGCCTGCCCTCTGTACGCAGACCCCGGCAACATCCCGCCGGAACAGGAAGCACTTTCCGATACAGACCGGCCGTACATCAATATCAATATCAATATCAACATAAGCATACAACCCACAGCAGCACCGGACGCCGGAGGTCACTCGCCTCCGGCGTCCAGCGCGTGGAACACCCTGCGGGAACCGGCTGCCGTCAGCGCCGCCGCCGCTGCCGCGCCCGTCAGGACCGCCCAGGGCGGACAGCCTTCCCACAAGACCCCGTAGACGGCCTGCCCTATGGGGGAGGCGCAGTTGACCAACGCCATGATAAAGGCCATCACCTTCCCCAGCAGCTCCGGCGGCGTCCGGCGCTGGACGGCGGCGCTGAGCAGGATCCCAAGCATGGTGGACAGGACCATGACTGCAAAGCTCATGACCGTCACCGTCCAATAGCCCGCCAGCGGCGGCACGCCCGGCGCCAGCGCCGCGCCCATTCCCGCCGCCGCCAGGGACGCGGCAAACAGTAAAACGTATCCCCGGCGCAGCCTCAGACGCGCCCCGCACCAGACAGTCAACAGCCCGCCGGCCAGACCGCCCAGGCCCATGGCCCCCTGGGTCAGCCCCAGCCGGCTGTCGCTCATGCCCAGAGTTTGGATGACCGTTACGGGGATCCCCACAATCAGGGCGGCGGACAGCACCAGGTTAAACAGGGCAAGCACCCCCATCACCGCCAAAAGCACCGGCTGCTCCCGCCGGACAAAGCGCCAGCTTTCCCCTAAATCCCGTCCCACGGTAACCAATACGCCGCCCTCCGCCCGCCGGGGACGGTGGGGGATGCGAAGCCACAGCTCCATGGCGGCGGAGGCGGCAAAGCATCCCATGCTCACCCACAGGATCGGCCGGATGCCGAACGCGCCGAACAGCACGCCGCCGGCCACCGGCCCCAGCAGTCCCGACAGAGTGTTTACCATATTGATCACGGCGTTGGCGCGGGTCAGCCGGTCCGGCCCCGCCAGGAGGGGGATACTGGCCTGTACCGCCGGCTGATAGGCGCCCGCGATGGCGTAAAGGAGCATCAGACAGGCGATCATCAGCGGAACCAGGGGCGCCCGGTCCAGGAGCAGGGCAAAGGTCAGGATCAAAAGCGCTGTGGCCGCGTCCAGCGCCACCATGACGTTTCGTTTGTTCACCCGGTCCGCCGCCGCGCCGCCGATGGGCGCGCACAGGACGGCGGGGAGGAACGCCGCCGCGCCCACCGCGCCGAACAGGGCGGCGGACCCGGTCTGACGCAGCAGGTACAGCGGCAGGGCAAAGCGCAAAATGGCGTTGCCGGACAGGGACACAATCTGTCCGATGACCAGCAGGGTAAAATCCCGGCAAAACAGGGGCGGCTCTTTTGATTCCGGGTTGTCCTTTGCCGTCTTTATAACATCCGTCTTCATCATATCCTCCTCATTATAAACCGACCGTCGGTTTCTATGCGGGTAAAAAGGAAACTGCCTGACGGCAGTATCCCGGAATTGTTTGCTTTCAAAGGATCTTACTCCGAACGGCGGGCCAGTTCCGCGTAGTCCACAAGCTGCTCCACCAGATCCCGGCCGAACAGCTCCGCGATGCCGAAGCTGCCGAAAAAGCGGTTGTAGACCGCACAGCGGGCCCGGAGCTCTTCAGGCGTGGTGGGCTGGACGATAGGGTTGATCCAGATGTCCGACAGCAGCATCATGGCCTCGGCCAGCGCCTTTGGGTGGTCCGTGTGGATCGAGCCGTCGGCGATGCCCTGGCGGATGACCGGTTCCACGAAATCCGGCACGACCTCGCGAAAAATACTTTGCATCTCCGCGGTCAGGAATTTTTCGTTGTTCAAAAGGTAGGGCATCATGGAGAACATCTTGACCTGACGCTCCGGCTGCAGGGACGCCTTGAACATGGCCTTCAGCTTGTTCAAACCGTTCAGCGAACCGTCGTCCCGGATCGCGGCCAGGACCTCGGCGTTGCGCCGTCCGATGCGGTCGCAGACAGCGTAAAAGATCTCCTCCTTCGAGGTGAAATGATGATAGATCGCGCCCTTGGACAAGTCCGTGCGGGTGATGATTTCCTGGAGGGAGGCTTTGTCGTAGCCTTTTTCAACGAACAGCTCCTCCGCCGCGTCCAGGATCTTCCGCACCGTTTCCTCCGGGTGTTTGTTCCGTGCCATGGGACGTCCCCTTCCTTATACAAACCAACGGTTTGTATTTTGCATAAAGTGTAGCACAGACAGCGCCCCCCTGTCAAGGGAAAAATTGGCAGAGCGCCGAGACCGTGCCGGTTGGTTCCGGGCCGTCAAACGGTTTCCGCGGGCGGCATGGGATACGGACATGTTCCGGTGGTTTTTGGGTGCGAGAAAACCATCCCGGAATCTTACGATTCCGGGATGGTTCTGGTTGCGGTGGTGCGCAATGTATTTTACCTGAAATCCTGTTCAGGTACATGGTGCAGATCAACCGGCGTCAATAATCCCGTTTAGCATAGCCTCAAACCGCTTATCCTGAGCCACGGCGGAAATGATACGTCCAGGCACACCGCGGTCAGAGCACAGCACAACCGCATCCTCAGCGGACACGATTTCCGGCTCCCGGTCCAACCATACGATCCTGACGGCCTGTAAATGGGTCCTGGCATAATCCAGGGCGGCAGCTTCTGCTTTCGTCATTGTGTTACCTCGCATATGTCCGGGCCATCTCCCGCACATCGTCCTGAGTAATGCCCCATTCTTCTGCCCTGGCCTTTATACCTGCCTCATTCAGCGCGGCCAGCTCTGCCCCGAATTCCCACAATGATCTGGAAAGCTCATCCGGCGGTGCATCGTCCTGGGCCAGCCTCACCCGTTCCAGGCGGTCCATAAGGTCATTGATTTTATCCATAGTCCTCCGCCCTCCTATCCGGCACAGGGTGACACAGCGCAGTCATAGCCCCTGCTATTGCCGCATATTCTGGGCGGTCCGCTGTGAAAGAGGCTCCGCCCTCTATGATGTGGTCATGACAGATACGCCAAGCCCCTGCCGGGTCGGTGATAGCCGTGGTGCCGTCCGCAAAGGTTACTGTGACCTTGCATGGCCTGAATCGTTCCAACCGTGCCCGCATATCCTCCAGCCGTCTATCTATATTCATTCTGCTGTTCCATCTCCTTCACCAGCCGCTCAAGCTCAACGAGCTTGGCTTGTTGGTCGTCAACTCTGATAGCGCCCAGGCAGACGTTGCATCCGTATAGCAGCGCATTGGCTGTCTTAGCGTCAATCTCGCCATTGAAGACCATATTGTTGATTCGATTCACGGCCCGCCGTACCTCCTTTGACGTGCCCATTTTCAAACGTTTCTTCGTTGCCATATCGTCGCCTATGAGTTGGAGCGCATGGACCGAAGCCCACACGCTCCTTTTGTATCAGGGCTTATCGCCGCTGGAGGCTGCGGCAGCAACAGCCTGGTAGTAGATGGCTGTTTTCTTGTTGTCCAAGACGAAGGTATCGTAGCAGACACGGCCCTCCACCAGACTGCCGGAAATGCCGGGCGGGTTTTCGTGGATGCTGTAGTCTTCCAGCTTCAGCGGGCAGACCGTGGCGGAAGGATGAGCCAGCATGAATCCGAAATTCTTAGGCAGACGGATGGCGGGAACCTTTACCACTGTAGCGCCGTCCAGGATGCCGATCACGCCCCGCAGGCGCTGCTCCTGTCCAATGTCGCTATCAAGGGTAATGTCGGGGGACTTCTGCATCAGGGCATAGGTAGCAGGCGTTACCAGCAGTACCCGGTTTGTCTCCGGGACTTCTGCATTATCCAGGGCATCAGACCCTTTGAGGATTTCGCCATAGATATTATCCGGGTCAAGGGCCACGGCAGCGGGCTTGTGGCCGGCATTGGCTGTCATGGCGGCGTAGGTATAACTGTCGATCTCGGGAACAACGACCTCCCGCAGCTGCCGCGCCAGGGCGGTTGCCGCCTGAAGCTGGCGGGCAGTTTCGTCATCGTCCAGCTTGTCAATGGCGAAGGTAAAACTGCGGTCACGGGTCAGCTTCATCTCCTGAGTGGTGGCACTCAGGGCCTCGATAGCGCCGTAACGGCTCCAGTTCTCGCCTGTGCCGGAACGGTCGTAGTCGTTCATCTGGGACGTGCTGACCTTGTAGATTTTGATGGTGTGGGCTCCGGTCCAGTCGAAATCCTGATTGGTAAGCGAGTTCCGCTTGCTCTCATTCTTGAAAAGCTCGTCCACATAGGGTTGAAATTTCGTTACCAGTTCAATAGACATAAAGTCACTCCTAAAATTTGTTAGATTTTAGGCGGTCTGAAAGCCTCCTCGATCAAAGAGAAAGCGCGGTCTCCCGGCGCTCCATGTCCTCCGCCGCAGCCTGATCCTGTAGCGAACCGGGGAGCGGGCTTGCGATGATTGGAGGGCAGGTCAACAATGCTGTCTAACTTCTCCACAGCTTGCTTGAATGTATCAACGTCCGTGGTGTCGAACAGCTCCAGCAATGCCGCCGGGTAGCCCTCATTTGCTATATACTCCCGGCAGGACAGCCGGGCCTCTCTGGCTTTCAAATCCGCCTCGCGTGCATCCTCCGGGGACGGCTCCGCCTTTGCCCTCTCACGGGCCAGACGGTCCCCGATGATGCGGTCAAGGTCTGCTTGCGTGAACAGCTTCTCGCCCTGATCCC
>CANSLL010000121.1 GCA_947647695.1 uncultured Clostridia bacterium
TGATGTGACTGGAGTTCAGACGTGTGCTCTTCCGATCTGTGGTTACAAATGCAGTTCTATTTATCCCTGAAGCAAGCGTTTATCATTTAGGGATATTAACTTCAAATGTTCATATGGCTTGGATGAGGGCAGTCTGTGGTCGGATCAAAAGTGATTATCGTTATTCTAAAGAAGTAGTTTACAACAACTTCCCATGGCCTGCGCCTACGGACGTGCAAAAAGCAAAAATCGAACAGACCGCCCAGGCCATCCTGGACGCCCGTGCCCTCTACCCAGACAGTTCCCTTGCCGACCTCTACGACGAGTTAACCATGCCCCCGGAACTGCGCAAGGCTCACCAGCAGAACGACCGGGCCGTCATGCAGGCCTATGGGTTCGACGTGGCTACCACCACCGAGACAAGCTGCGTGGCGGAGCTGATGCGGATGTATCAAAAGCTGACGGAGCAATAAACAGACCGGGCGGTCCCCGCCCCGTCAGGAAGAACCGGCACGGCACAGCACCCGCTGCGCCGTGCCGGTTTTGCGAGATGCAAATAAAATTTATCGTAAAACAATAAAAAATTATTGACATTTCTGGAAATATGCCATATACTACCATCAAAGAACAGAGCAGAGGACCTGTAAACGATCGCGTGCGTTTGCGCCGTAATGATTGCGCCCGGAAGGAAAGAGTGTTATAATAACTCTAACTGTGTAAAAAAGGACGGAGCAAGATATGATAGACTATCAGCGGGCCCTGGCAAGGGGCGTCCAATCGGTGCCGGAATCCAGCATCCGGGCGTTTTTTGACATCATCAACGAAATGCCCGAGGCCATTTCCCTGGGACTGGGCGAGCCGGATTTCATTACGCCGGAGCATATCCGCAAAGCGGGCGCGGCGTCACTGCTGGAAGGCCATACGAAATACACTCAGAACGCCGGATTGCCCGAGCTGCGCGCGGAGATCGCAGGGTATCTCCAACAGACGGCGGGCGTATCCTATGACCCGGCGGAGGAGGTCCTGGTCACCGTGGGCGGCAGCGAAGCCATCGACCTGGCCATCCGCTGCCTGATCGAACCGGGGGACGAGATCATCGTCCCGACGCCGACGTTTGTGTGCTACGGTCCCCTGGCCACGGTCTGCGGCGGCACGGTACGGGAGGTCGTGACGGAAGAGGCAAACGGCTTTCGTATCACGGCGGCGCAGCTGAAAGAGGCGCTCACACCGCGTACCAAGCTGCTGGTGCTGCCCTATCCCAGCAACCCCACGGGCGCGATCCTGAAAAAGGAGGATATGGAGGCCCTGGCGGAGGTGCTGCGGGGGACAAATGTGATCGTTCTGTGCGATGAGATTTACAGTGCGCTGACCTATGGCGGAGAGCATGTGTCCCTGGCGTCCCTGCCCGGTATGCGCGAGCGCGTGTTGCTGGTGGGCGGATTTTCCAAAGCCTTTGCCATGACGGGCTGGCGCATGGGATATCTGTGCGGTCCGCGGGAGGTGCTCCAATGCGCCGCGGCGCTCCATGGCTACGGGATCATGTCCGCGCCCACGCCGGCCCAGCACGCGGCGATCGAGGCGCTGCGTTACGGTTTGGAGGATATCGCCCAAATGCGCGGGGAATACGACGCCCGCCGCAGGCTCCTGTACGAGGGACTGCAGTCCATGGGGCTGCCGTGCACCGTGCCCGAGGGCGCGTTTTACTGCTTCCCCGATATCAGCGGTTTTGGCCTGAGCGACAAGGAGTTCTGCGAGCGCCTTTTGCGTCAGGAGCAGGTGGCAATCATTCCCGGCAGCGCCTTTGGACCCGGCGGCGCGGGGCACGCCCGCGTATGCTATGCCGCGGACCGGGAGAAGATCGAGGAGGCGCTGGGCCGTATGGAGCGGTTTTTGCGGCGGCTGGGGAAAGAGAAGGAGTGAGACGGTATGGATAAAAAGTACATTCTGATCATCGGCGACGGTATGGCCGACAACCCCGTGGAAAGCCTGGGGAACAAAACGCCCCTCCAGGCGGCGAAAAAGCCCTGTATCGACGCGCTGGCAGCCAAAGGAGAGGTGGGCAACGTCAAAAACGTGCCGGAAGGGCTCCCGGCGGGGAGCGAGACGGCGATCTTGTCCATTTTCGGCTGTGATCCTGCCATTTATTTTACGGGCCGCGCGCCCATGGAGGCGGCGGCGACAGGGATGAAGCTAAAGGCGGGCGACGTGGCGTACCGGTGCAACATGGTCTGCTACGAGGATAAGGACGGCCCCCTGGAGGAAAAACGCATCCTGTCCCACAGCGCGGGCTCGATCGAAGGGGAGGATTCCATTGCGCTGATCCGCGCCCTGTGGGCGTCGCCCGCATTCCGGGCCGCGGCGGACAAGGCGGGCATGACGGTCCGTCCCGACCCGTCCTTCCGCCATATCGCGGTGCAGAGCGGCGCGGATATTTCCGGTATCCGCCTCTGTCCGCCCCATGACCATTTGGGCGAGGCCGTCGGCCCGATTTTGCCCAGCGGCTGCGCCAACGCCGAAACACTGCGCCAGCTGATGGTGCTGGCTCACGAATTCCTGGACCATTGCCCGCTCAACGAGCAGCGCCGGGCGGCGGGGAAGCTGCCGGCCAACGGCATCTGGTTCTGGGCGGAGGGTACGGCGGCGGCTTTGCCCGATTTTTACGAGCGTTACGGCAAGCGGGGCGGCGTGATCTCCGCGGTGCCCCTGTGCCATGGCATCGCCGCGCTGACGGGTCTTGAAATGATCCATGTGGAGGGCGCCACGGGGGAGCTGGACACGAATTATGAAGGAAAGGTCGCCGCTGCGGTGGACTGCCTGCAAAAGGGCGCGGATTTTGTGGCCATCCATGTGGAAGCGCCGGATGAGTGCACCCACAACGGGGACCTGGCGGGAAAGCTCCAGGCCATCGAATGGCTGGACAGCCGCGTCACCGCGCCGTTCCTGGCCCAGCTCCGGGAGACCGGCGTCACGGACTACCGTCTGCTGATGCTTTCCGATCATAAAACGCTGACGGCCACCCGTGGCCACGACGGCGACCCGGTGCCGTACCTGCTTTACGACAGCGGGAAGGACAGCGGTTTTGGCGGCGTGTATGATGAACCGTCCGGTATGGCGGGCCGCGCCCTGGCCTCCGGTGTTTCCCTGATGGATCTGCTGTTTGAACGGGAGTGCGCGCATCATGTTTGAGCATCTTGGCATCGCTCCGGCGGATATCCTGCTGCCGAACTGCAATTTGGCCAAGTGGAGCGTGATCGCCTGTGACCAGTACACTGCCCAGGCGGATTACTGGCGGCGGGTGGACAGGATCGTGGGAGACGCGCCCTCGTCCCTGCGGTTGATCCTGCCGGAGGCCCATCTTCAGGAAGAGGATATCGAACAGGACATTCAAAAGATCCACGAAACGATGGAAGCCTACCTTGACCAGGAGCTGTTTTATACCTGCCGGGACGCCGTGATCTATGTTGAGCGGGAGGTGAGCGGCGGGAGGAAGCGCCGCGGCCTGGTCTGTAAGATCGATCTGGAGGAGTACGATTACCGCAGCGGCAGCCGGGCGCTGGTCCGCGCTACGGAGAAGACGGTCCTGGAGCGGATCCCGCCCCGGATGAAAATACGGCAGGGAGCGCCGCTGGAGCTGCCCCACGGGATGGTGCTGCTGGACGACACGGCCCGCAGTGTGTTTGCACCCATCGCGGAGCGGAAGGATGACATGGAGAAGCTCTATGGCTTCACGCTGATGGAGGGCGGCGGACGGATCGACGGCTGGCGTCTGGATGATGCGGCTTTGGCGCGCCTTGCCCAGGATCTGCGCTATCTGCGCACCTGTACGGAGCTGCTCTTTGCCGTGGGCGACGGCAACCATTCCCTGGCCGCGGCCAAGGCCATCTATGAGCAGGATAAAGCGCGAACACCGGCGGGCGAATGGGAAAAGCTGCCGTCCCGCTGGGCCCTGGTGGAAGTTGTCAGCCTGAACGACCCCGGCGTAACGTTTCTGCCGATCCACCGGATCGTATTCGGCGTGGATCCCATGGAGCTGCTGGAGGAATTCGGCGCGTATTACCCCAGCGCGTTGCCGGGGGAGACTGCCGGAGGCCACGCGATCCGCTGGCGCTACCGGGAGGGCAGCGGCAGCTTTACCGTGACGACGCCCCAGTGGGCCCTGGCGGTGGAGACATTGCAGGTGTTTCTTGACGACTATATCAAGCGCCGCGGCGGCAGCGTGGATTACATCCACGATTTGAGCGCGGTGGAGGAAATGAGCCGGCAAACCCGCACCGTCGGCTTCATCCTGCCGGAGTTTCGCCGGGAGTCGTTGTTTCCCTATGTCAAAGCCCGCGGCGCGCTGCCGCGTAAGACCTTTTCCATCGGCCGCAGCCGGGATAAACGGTATTATCTGGAGGCGCGGGCCATCAAGGAGTGAGCGCAATGGCGGAAATCACCGTCAAGGCTTATGCAAAACTGAATCTGACCCTGGATATCCTGCGCAAGCGGGATGACGGTTATCACGATATGCGTATGGTGATGCAGAGCATCTCCCTGCACGATGTCGTTACCCTGCGGCAGAACGGCAGCGGAAAGCTCTCCCTGTCCTGCAATATGCACTACCTTCCCTCGGATCGGGGGAACCTTGCTTACCGCGCGGCGGAGGCGTTCTTTGAAGCGGTTGCCATTGCCGGGCAGGGCGTCGAGATCGTCATTGATAAGCGCATTCCCGCCTGCGCGGGACTGGCGGGCGGCAGTGCGGACGCGGCTGCGGTGCTCTGCGCCCTGCGGCAGTTGTACCGCCCGGAGATGGATACGGAGGCCCTTTGCGCCATCGGCGCGCGTGTCGGCAGCGACGTGCCCTACTGCATTTTTGGCGGGACGGCGTTGGCGGAGGGAAGGGGCGAGGTCCTGACCCGCCTACCGTCCATGCCGGAGTGCTATGTGGTCGTCTGCAAGCCGCCCTTTCCCGTTTCCACGCCGGAGATGTTCGGCCGGGTACAGACCAAGCGCCTGCGCCGCCATCCCGACACCCAGGGTATGCTCCGCGGCCTGGAGCAGGGAGAGCTGGACAGCATCGTACACCGGGTCTACAATGTGTTTGAGGACGTGCTCCCGCAAAAATACAGCGAGGTGTTTACCATCAAAAACCGCCTGTTGGACCAGGGCGCGCTGTGCGCGTGTATGACGGGAGCGGGCCCCGCGGTCTTTGCGCTGTACGCCGGCCAGGACGCGGCGGAGCACGCGGCTGCGGTCCTGCGGAAGGATTACGCCCAGACGTTTTTATCTTCGATCGTCAATGTATAAAATGAAAAAACACCGTCCACAATGTAAGAAATGCTTACATAGGACGGTGTTTTTTCATGACAAAAGCAAAGCTGTACCGGTATGCCGCTCTTTCGCTGCTGTTTGGAACGGCGGCGGCGCTGCTGTGGGGGCTGTGGGCCCTACAGCGGCAGCAATCCCTGGCCGATGATGTGATCCGCCTCCATGTGATCGCTGCGTCGGATGCTGCGCCGGACCAGCAGCTCAAGCTGCGGGTGCGGGATGCGGTGCTGGAACAGACGGAGGCATGGCTGGACGGCACGGAAAGCCGGGAGGAAGCGGAGCGCATTTTACGGGCGCATCTTCCCGAACTGCGCACAGTGGCGGCAACGGCGGTGGACGCCGCGGGAGGCAGCTACGGCGTGACGGCGACCCTTTCCAGGGAAACCTATCCCACGCGGGATTACGGAACGTTTGCCCTGCCCGGCGGGGATTATCTGAGCCTTCGCGTGATCCTCGGCGAGGGGGAGGGGCGCAATTGGTGGTGCGTGGTGTTTCCGCCGCTGTGTACTGCTGCGGCGACGGACAGCCTGACGGAGGAAGCGGCGGCAGCGGGCCTTTCCGAGGAGGATCTGGCGCTGATCACCCAGGCGGACGGCGGCTATGTGATCCAGTTCAAATCCATTGAGCTGTGGGAACGCTGGACGGCGCGCCTGCGCTGACGGGAGCATGCTCCCGCACGGTTAAAACTCCCGCTCAATGCAGTAATCCAATACGGCGGCAAGCTGGGGGGAGACCCACTTGTCCCGATGATATAACAGCTGTTTCCAAACTTCCACGGAAAAGTCGCCGGTGGGCAGATAGACCAGGCTGCCCGCGGCGGCTTTTTCTGCCGTTACATAGTCCGGCAGAAAGGAGATACCGGCGTTTTGCTCCACAAGAGAGCAGATCAGCGCCGTGCTCCCGATTTCCAGCAGGGGATGGATCTCCAGGGAAAGGGCCGCTAATTTTTCGTCCAGCAGGCGGCGGTAGCTCATATTGCGTTCGGTCAGCAGGAAGGGCTGGCGCACCAGCTCCTCCACAGAGAGGGAACCGGCCCGGCACAGAGGCGACGCCGGCGAGGCGACGAAGTGCATGGCCACCTGTTTTTCCCGGGCAATGACGTATTCCGTGTTGTAGATATGGTTGTCCAGGGTCAGTATGGCGTCCACCTCGTTGTGGTTGACCAGGTGGAACATTTCCTCCGTACCCGCGGCGATGATTTTCAGCGTGATGTTCGGGTGCCGTTCCCGGAATGTCAGGAACTGGCGGCTCAGAAGGGAATCGCATAGGGAGTCGGCCATGGCCAGACGGATGTGGCCGCGGGGACCGCTGCGGTCCTCCATGGTCTCGGTCAGCTCCGTCGTCAGCTGCTGGACTTGGTAGGCGTAGCGGAGCACTTCTTTCCCCCGCTCCGTTAAAACGACGGTATGGTTGATCCGTTCAAACAGCTGGGCGTTCAGCTCCTCCTCCAGCTGGCGGATCTGGAAGGAGATCGTAGATTGGGAGTACCCCAGCGTCCTGGCGGTTTTGGTGAAGCTGGAAAGCTCCGCCACAGAGATAAACGTCGTCAATGTTTTCAAGTCCATAGGTCCACATCC
>CANSLL010000122.1 GCA_947647695.1 uncultured Clostridia bacterium
GGTCTAAGAACAGAAACAACGCACTGACGAACCGCAAAGCATAGACACCTAAAAACAAAAAGGGATTCTTAAGGGTAAGGCGAATCGCAGTGTCGTGCCGGAGCAAAGCTCCGGCGCAGCACTGCGTCTGAGCCGTCCCTTAAGCGGCTCTTTGGTTCCTTTCTGCCCGCGCAGAAAGGAACCGCAGGTCCAGGGGCGCGCAGCCCCTGGGGGTCGCAGGTCACCACCAACGCGACCATCCTCACGCCCGCTTAAACATCTTCTCCAGCTCATACCCGGACAGTTTTACCCTCACGGGCCTCCCGTGAGGACAAAACTGGATCTCCCCCCGCTGGACCTTATCTACCAGGACGCGCAGCTCCTTTTCGTCACTTGTCATGCCCGCCTTGATCGCCGCCTTGCAGGCCATCGTATGGAGTATGGCATCCCGTGCCGCCTTCGGATCCGCCCGCCCCGTCCGCAGCAGCTCCGCCGCGATCTCCTCCAGCGCCGGAGCAATGCCCGAAACCTCCAACTCCGCAGGACAGGTGCGGCACAGGATCGTACCGTTGCCAAAATCCTCGGCGGAAAATCCGAATTCGTTGAGCAGCGGCAGGCGCTCCAGCAAAACGGCGTACTCCCGCGGCCCTAAGGCCACCGCCTCCGGCGCCAGCAGCTGCTGACCCATGACAGGCCCCGCCATCGCCTTCAGCCGGTCAAAATTGATCCGTTCATGGGCCGCGTGCTTGTCAATCAGCCAAACATTGCCCTCGTTGTCCTCGGCGACGATATAGGTGCGCAGCACCTCCCCGGCAATACGCCAGGGCGCTTCCTCCGGCGTCAGCGTCTCCTGACAGGACAACCGGCCCGCTTCCGTATCCATATCCCTTTCCTGGGCCGCCGCTTCCGCCGCCTTTTCCGGCCCGTTTGCTTTCGCTTCCGCCTCCTGTGCCATGGCATACCGCCGGGCCGGAACGGGCAGCGGCAGCACCATCGGTCCGCTGTCCACAGGGGCAATATCGCAGAACCGTCCCAGATCACCGCCAGGCGTACCGGAGCGGCCTGCTCCAGCGTCAGGCGCAGGGGACGGCGGCGGTGCGGGGCGCGCCGGAGCGCTGCCCAAAGGACGCCCCCCGGCGGACGGCGCGGACGCGGCGCGGAATTCTCCGGCGGTCATGGTCCGGTAAAAGCCCTCCTTTTTCTCCGGGAGCACGGGCGGCTTCTCCGCCGCCGGCAGGGACACGCCGGGGAGCATGTTCCGCGCCCGGTCCGGCGCGGGCGCTTCTCCCCCGCGCTCCAGGGCGGAGCGGACGGTGTGGTACACCACGTCGAACACCGCCCGTTCCCGGAGGAACTTGACCACGGTCTTGGCCGGATGGACGTTGACGTCCACCTCGTTCAGCGGCAGGCTGAGATGGAGCACGCAGCCGGGGAACTTGCCCTTCATCATTTGATTTTTATACCCTTCCTCCAACGCCGCCGCCAGCAGGGGGGACTTGACATAGCGCCCGTTGACGAAAAAGTGCTGCATGGAGCGGGTGCCCCGGCACTGCAAGCTCTTTGTGACGTAGCCCTCGGCCACCACGGGACCGTCCCGTCCCGCCGCTTCCAGCAGGGACAGGGCGAAGTCCCGGCCCAGGGCGGCGTAGATTGCCGAGAGGAGCTTGCCGTCGCCCGGGGTATAGAGCTGCTCCGCGCCGTCGCGCAGGAGCTTAAAGGAAATGCGGGGATGGGACAGAGCCGTCTGCTGGACCACGGCCGCGGCCGCGGCGGCTTCGGCGCTGTCCTTTTTCATAAACTTCATCCGGGCGGGGGTGTTGAAAAACAAGTCCCGCACAAAGATCGCCGTTCCCTCGGGACAGCCGTATTCCTCCACAGCGCCAGGAACGCCGGCGTTCAGGCACAGCCGCGCGCCCGTTTCCCCGCCGCGGCGGCGGGAGGCGATCTCGATATGGGACACTGCCGCGATGGCCGCCAGCGCCTCGCCGCGAAAGCCCAGGGTACCGATGGCGCTCAGGTCCTCCTCGGCACGCAGCTTGGAGGTGGCGTGGCGCAAAAACGCCGTGGGCAGCTCCTCCGGCGCGATGCCGCAGCCGTTGTCCGAGACGCGGATCAGGGACATCCCGCCGCCGCGCAGCTCTACGATCACGGCGGAGGCCCCGGCGTCGATGGCGTTTTCCAAAAGCTCCTTGACCACGCTGGCGGGGCGTTCCACCACCTCGCCTGCGGCGATCAGGTCGGCTAAATGGGGGGAGAGGGTCTGGATCAATGGCATGGGGCGTCTCCTTTCTGAATGGGGCGGGATCGAAAACAGGATGGGGAACGGGCAGCAAAACAGCGCAGCCAGTCCCTTACGCCAGCACGGCCCAGACGGCCAGGGCGTTGACGGCGGCGTGGGCCGCGATGGGCGTCCACAGGCTGCCGGAGTGGTCGTAGGCCCAGGTAAAGACCAGGCCCGGCACGATGTACTGCACGATCAGCAGCAGATACATGGGGTTTGCCTGAAACAGGGCGTACTGCCACACATGGAGCAGGGCGAACAGCAGGCAGGAAACGGCGTAGGCCACCGCCCGGCTGTGCTGGCGCAGCCAGCCGAAGATCAGGCCGCGAAAAAGGGTCTCCTCGATGAAGGGGGAGAGGAACACGACCACCAGGATCATCATCCCCGGCGCGGCGGCCACCTGGGCAATCAGGGCCGCGTCGTTCAGGTTGGTCAGGTTGCCCCACAGCAGGGCGCTCACCCGGAAGAGCAGCTCGTTGAGGCCGTAAAACAGCACCAGGGCCAGGCCCAGGGTGCGAAAGCACCGCTCCATGGCCTTGAGAAAGATCTGGGTGGTCTGATACAAAAAGGCGTGGAACACCAGCACCACGGCGGCAAACAGCAGGTAAAAGCAGATCATATTGCTCATGGCCCGGCTGATGGACACGCCCAGGAGCGCGCCCAGTTGATCCGTGAGCCAGCCGCCCCAGAGCGGGAGCACGATCAAATAGACCGCCAGCAGGACCACGCCCGCCAATTTTTCAAAGTCCGTCAGATTGGACGAAACCGCTTTTTTCTTTTTTCCCGCCATGGTTTTCCTCTCTCTCCGCTCTGGGTTGCAGATGCAGGTTTATAATTTCTTTTTCAGCTCGTACAACAGATTCATGGCCTCGATGGGCGTCAGGGCGTCCACCTGGGCGCGGCGCAGGGCATCCAGGACCTCCCGCTCCCCCAGGCGCTCCAGGGACAGCTGGTCCTCCTCCGGCGCGTCCTCCCTGGGACGGGGCGGCAGGCCGCCCTCCGCTTCCAGCTCCGCCAGGATCGTCCGGGCGCGCTTGACCACCTGGGGCGGCAGCCCCGCCAGCTTGGCGACTTCCACGCCGTAGCTGCGGTCCGCGCCGCCGGGGAGGATCTTGCGCAAAAAGGAGATCTCGTCTCCCCGGGCCTTGACGGCGATGTTGTAGTTTTTTACCCCCGGCAGATCGTTTTCCAGCTCCGTCAGCTCGTGGTAATGGGTGGCGAACAAGGTCTTGGCCCCCAGGCGCTTGCGGTCGGCGCAGTGCTCCAGCACGGCGCGGGCGATGGCCATGCCGTCGAAGGTGGAGGTGCCCCTGCCGATCTCGTCCAAGATCAACAGGGAGTTGACCGTGGCCTGGCGGAGGATATCCGCCACCTCGCGCATTTCCACCATAAAGGTGGACTGACCGGAGCTAAGGTCGTCCGAGGCACCGATGCGGGTAAAGATGCGGTCCGTCACGCCGATGTGGGCGGACTTCGCCGGGACGAAGGACCCGGTCTGGGCCAGGAGCACGATCAGGGCCACCTGGCGCATATAAGTGGATTTACCCGCCATGTTCGGGCCGGTGATGATGGCCGTGCGGTCCTCCCGCTGGCCCATAAAGGTATCGTTGGGGACGAACAGGCCGTCCTTGAGCACCTGCTCCACCACCGGGTGGCGTCCGTCGTGGATCTCGATGACGCCGCTGTCGTCCACCGTGGGGCAGACGTAGTGGTTGCGCACGGCCACGGTGGCCAGGGAGAGGTAGGCGTCCAGCTCGGCGATGTCCGCGGCGGTGCGCTGGATGCGGCCCGCCGCGGCGGAGATCTCGCCCCGCAGGGCGGCGAACAGGTCGTACTCTAAGGCCGTCACCCGGCCGGAGGCGGTGAGGATGGTGTTTTCCAGCTCCTTGAGTTCTTCGGTGATGTAGCGCTCGGCGTTGGCCAGGGTCTGCTTGCGGATGTAGCCCTCGGGGACCTGGTCTTTGAAGGAGTTGGAGATCTCTATGTAATAGCCGAAGACGCGGTTGTATTTGATCTTCAGGGTGCGGATGCCCGTCTTTTCCTTTTCCCTGGCCTCCAGGTCCGCGATGGTGCCCTTGCCGCCGCTGAGGATATCCCGCAGGCGGTCCACCTCGGCGTTGTAACCGGGGCGGATAAACCCGCCCTCGCGCACGGAAAAGGGCGGCTCGTCCACGATGGCGGCAGCGATCTTTTCCCCGATGTCGCCGAGGATGTCCAGCTCGTGGGACAAAATGCCGAGACGGCCCGTGGAAAAGGCCTGGAGCTGGGCGCGGACGGCGGGCAGTTTTTCGATGGCGGCGCGCAGGCCCGCCAGGTCCCGCCCTCCGGCGGCGCCGTAAACGATGCGGCTGATAAGCCGCTCCAGATCGCCCATGCCGGACAGGGCCAGGGTCAGCTCTTCCCGGGCCATGGTGTTGGACACCAGGTCCGCCACCGCGCCCTGACGACGGGCGATGGCCGCGGGGGAGAGCAGGGGACGCTCTAAAAAGCCCCGCAGGCAGCGGCTGCCCATGGAGGTCTTCGTCTTGTCCAGCACCCACAGGAGGCTACCCTTCTTTTCCTTGTCCCGCAGGGTCTCCGTCAGCTCTAAATTGCGCCGGGCAGTCAGGTCCAGCTCCATGAACTCCCCCTGACGGTAATAGTCCAGGGCGTTGAGGTAGGAGAGGTCCGTCTTTTGGGTCTCATACAGATACGACAGCAGTCCCCCCAGGGCGCAGACGGCGGCGGGCGCGCCGCCGGGCAGGCAGGTCAGGGCTTCCTCGCCGTACTGGCGGCGGATGGCGTCCGCGGCGGCGTCATAGGCGAAGGCGGCGGCGTCTCCCTGCTGGCTCAGGCAGCTCAGGCGGTCCCGCAGGAGGGACGCCACGTCCTTTTGGGCCGCGGCGGCTTCGTTGAGGACGGCCTCGGCGGGGGAAAAGCGGCTCAGCTCGTTGATTAGATGGGTCAGGCGGTCGGGACCTGTAAAGGCGGAGGCCAGGGTCTTGCCCGTGGAGATGTCGGCAAAGCAGACGCCGGCGGCGGTCTCGTCGAGGAAGACGCCGCAGATGTAGTTGCTCCGGCCCTCTTCCAGCATCCCCGGGCCGATGGCGGTGCCGGGGGTGACGACGCGGATGATGTCCCGGTCCACCAGACCCTTGGCCGTGGCCGGGTCCTCCATCTGCTCACAGATGGCTACTTTGTAACCCTTGGCGATCAAACGGGCGATGTAGCCCTCGCAGGAGTGGTAGGGGACGCCGCACATGGGCGTCTGGGCGTCCTTTTCCTTGCCCCGGTCCCGGGTGGTGAGGGTCAGGTCCAGCTCCCGGGAGGCGGTTTTGGCGTCCTCGTCAAACATTTCGTAGAAATCGCCCAGGCGGAAAAAGAGCAGGGCGTCCTGATGGGCGTCCTTGATCCGGCGGTATTGCTGCATCATGGGGGTGCCTTCGGCCATATATTTTTTCTCCCTTTTCTTTTTTTCTTTTTTTGTTCCGTGGCACGGAACCGGGCCATCCCCGCGAAAGCGGGGATTCCTTTTTGTTCCGCACGCGCAGAACCGGGCGTTTTTGCGTGGGCGCGCCACGCGGCGCGGGGCGGTTTTGATGTCACGTTGATGTGACCGTTTCGCTGGGACTGCGCGTCCCAGACCCGCGGTTACTTTCTGCGCGGGCAGAAAGTAACCAAAGACCCGCTTAAGGAGCGGCGCAACTGCGATGCTGCGCCTCCGGCGCGACATCGCCAGTCGCCGCCCCTTAAGAATCCCAGGACGGCTTTTTGCGTGTCGCGGCATTGCGATGTGTGGGTGCGTTGTCTCTGTTTTTAGACCGGTTATGGATGCCGGTCTCTCCGAGATGCTTTGCGATGGTTAGTGTCCGCTTTATTGTGTCTAAGCACTGATAAGGGGAAGGGTGCAAGACAGGACTACCCCTACCACTTGCGCCGCTGCCGCTAACGGGTGCAGACTTGGTTTGTGTTGCATCGTTCGTTTTTTTGTGGGACGTGCTCCCATTATGTCGAAACGTGCTCCCGTTGGGGTATGGTTAGCGTTGCGGTGAGAGGAGCCTGACCCGCTCACCACCAAAGCCTCCTTTCAGAAAGGAGCCTTTTTTTGCGGGCTTTCGGAATGTTCCGCCACACAACGAAAGCAGTGTAAAACCTACCCCATTGCACCCAACTTAGCGGCCAGCGAAGCGGGTCGCATTTGAGATTACGAGGGACAAGGGACGAAGGACGAAGGACGAAAGACGGGGGACGGATTCCCACGTCGGGGCTATGCCCCTCCTCGGAATGACAGGGAAACCTGCCACCATGGCACCACTTAAGCGACCAACGCAACACAAACGTCAACCACCCGTTAGCGGCCAGCGAAGTGGGGAGCGGCGCAAGAAGTAGGTGTAGTCCTGTCTTGCACCCTTCCTCCTGTCAGTGATTAGACCACGATAAAGCGGACACTAACCATCGTAAAGCACATCGGAGAGACCGGGAGCAATGGCCGGACTGAGTGCAGAAACGGCGCGCTAACGTATCGTAAAGCATAGACACGCAAAAAACAAGGAAGGGATTCTTAAGGGGCGGCGACTGGCGATGTCGTGCCGGAGCTTCGCTCCGGC
>CANSLL010000123.1 GCA_947647695.1 uncultured Clostridia bacterium
TCAAAATGGAACAAAAACACATAAGATCTCATGATATCACCGCTCCCTCCCTTGCCCTCAGCATACCATGCCGGGCGGAAAAAACAAAGTAGGTAAATGATTAAAGGTTTTTTAAGATACGGCCTCCCGGCGTCCCCCGGAGGAAAAATCATTGTTATTGTATCCCCTCCGGCACGATTTTGCAATCCGGCGCAAAACTTTCCGTCGGAAATTGACGCTGCGGCAGGAGCTGTGGTATGATAAGAAGCAAAGGAGCGGTGATATCATGAGATCTTATGTGTTTTTGTTCCATTTTGAAGACAAGGAGCGCGTCAACGCGGCTCGCAAGGCGCTGCTGCCGCTGCCCATCGCCTGCACGGAGGTCCCGCCGGAGGAGTGGGATACGCCCCTCGGCACACTGGCGGGGATGGAGGTGGAGCCCGTGGAGGACGCGCCGGAAGCCGTGGCGCTGACTGAGGAGGTCATCGTCCTGTGCGGCCCGGACGGCGACCTGCTGCGCCATGCCCTGACGGCGCTGCGCCGGGCGGAGGTCAACGTCCCCATCAAGGCCGCCATGACGCCCACCAACAAAAACTGGACCATCCGGCAGCTTTTCGGAGAACTGTACGCCGAACATCAGATGGTCCTGCAAATGCGGCAGCAAAAAAAGTAAAGGGGGACTTTGGTCCCCCCTTTCTACGTTCAAAAAAGTGGCTTACACCCTTATTTTCGCAGTGCCGGCAACAGCCGTTCCGCCAAAAACACCGTGGCGGCCACCTTGACCGCCTCCCAGGGCAAAAACGGGAGCATTCCCGCCCAGAGGAGCTCCATCAGACCAAGCCCCTTGCCCAGATACACGTTAAGAATCAACGCCATATAGGGCATCCCCACCCCATAGACAACCGCCAGACCTGCTATGCACGCAAGCGTCAACCGTCCCTTGTCCACACTGCCGCGGGCAACCAGGCCGATGACATACGCAGCAGGGATATAGGACAGCAAAAAGCCAAAGGTCGGCTGGAATACATACCCCAATCCCCCGCCCTGGGTAAAAATAGGCAGTCCGATCAGTCCCAAAACAACATATACCATCTGGGATAACGCCCCCCATTTCGGTCCCAGCAGTACACCCGCCATGCAGACAAAAAAAATCTGCAAGGTAAAAGAGGACCAGGGCGTCGGGATGCGCAAAAACGCGCCGACGGCGGTCAGCGCTGCAAAGAGCGCGGCCAGCGTCAGGTAATGGGTCCGGGAAACAGTTGCAGTTGCATTCGTATTCATAATTGTAAACCTCGTTTTCTGAAATAAGTTTACATTTATCATACAGAATCTTCGCATAATTGTCAATATATTTTCGAAAAATAAGTTTACAATTTGTCAGCGTCGTGGTAGAGTATGGCCTGAATCCGATGCGCACAGGAGGAAAAAGCATGATCCGTCATACAATATTAAAAATGCTTCAACAGCATCCGGGAGAATTTGTATCCGGGGAAGAAATCAGCAGTGCGCTGGGTGTGACCCGCTCCGCAGTCTGGAAGGGCGTGGACGCCCTGCGCCGGCAGGGCTATGACATCGAATCGCGGACCCGTCTGGGTTACCGGCTGACCGCGGCGCCGGACATCCTCTCCGAAGCGGATTTATCCGCGCGTATCTCCACCGCCGTGATAGGGCGGCAGATTGTTTGCCTGAAAACCGTGGACTCCACCAACAACTACGCAAAGCAAGCCGCCCTCGCAAACGCGCCGGACGGCCTTGTCATCATCGCCGACCAGCAGACCGGCGGACGGGGCCGCAACGGACGCGCCTTTCAGTCCCCTCCGGGCAAGGGTTTGTACCTCACGGCCCTGCTCCGGCCCGACGCCGCCCCGGAGGACGTGCTCCCGGTCACGGCGCTGGCCGCGGTGGCCGCCTGCAACGCCGTCGCGCGCACCGCCGGCGTGCGCCCCGGCATCAAGTGGACGAACGACCTGGTGCTCCAGGGCAAAAAGCTGACCGGTATCCTGACGGAGCTGGGCGTCGAAGGAGAGAGCGGACGGGTGCAGTATGTGATCGTGGGCATCGGCATCAACGTCAACCACCGCCGGGAGGATTTTTCCGCGGAGGTGGCGGAGGTCGCCACCTCGCTGCGCATGGTCCTGGACCGCCCCGTCAGCCGGGCGGCCCTGGCGGCGGCGCTGATCGAAGAGCTGGATCAGCTGTATGCCGCCCTGGGCGGCAGCCTGACCGCAGCGCTGGACGCCTACCGCCGGGACTGCGTCACGTTGGGCAGACAGGTGCGCATCACCGGCAGCGGCCCGGAACGGACGGCCCAGGCCGTCGCCATCGACGATGCCTTCGGCCTTGTGGTGCGCACTCCGGAGGGCACATTGGAGACGGTCCGCAGCGGCGAGGTGTCGGTGCGGGGCTTGTACGGCTATGTATAAAGGAGGACCGGTATGGATCAATCGCGCTGGAAAACCCTCTGGACGCTATTCTGGACCTTTGCCAAAATCGGCGCCATGACCTTCGGCGGCGGCTACGCCATGCTCCCGATCCTCCAGCGGGAGATCGTGGAGCACCGGGGCTGGGCCACGGAGGAGGAGATGGCGGACTACTACGCCATCGGCCAGTGTACCCCCGGCATCATCGCCGTGAATGTGGCCACCTTCATCGGCCGCGGGCAGGCGGGCATCCCAGGCGCCGTCGCGGCGACCCTGGGGCAGGTGTTCCCCTGCCTGGTCATCATTTCCATCATCGCCGGCATCCTGACAAATTTTGCAGAGCTGAAGGTCGTACAGGACGCCTTTGCCGGCATCCGCGCCTGCGTATGCGTACTGATTTTGAACGCCGTCATCAAGCTCTTTCGCACGGACGTGGTGGACCTGGCCACCTTCCTGCTGTTCCTGGCCGTCCTGGCGGGAGCGGCGCTGACGAACCTGTCCCCCGTCCTTTTTGTCGTGGCGGCAGGCGCTCTGGGCGTGGTGCTCCGGGCGCTGAAGCTGGACGGCAGGGCACGGAAGGAGGGCGCGAAATGATCTATCTGCGTCTCTTTTTCGAGTTTTTCCGCACGGGACTCTTCGCCGTGGGCGGGGGCCTTGCCACCATGCCCTTTTTGTACCATATCTCCGACAGCACCGGCTGGTTTACCCACGCCCAGTTGGCGGATATGATCGCCGTATCCGAATCCACGCCGGGGCCCATGGGGGTCAACATGGCCACCTACGTCGGCTTTACCGTGGCGGGCGTGCCCGGCGCGCTCGCGGCGACGTTGGGGCTGATCACGCCGTCGGTCCTTGTGGTGCTCCTGATCGCCCGGTTTTTGACAAAGTTTCGCACCAACCCCGCCGTGGACGCCGTATTCTACGGCCTGCGTCCGGCCTCCTGCGGCCTGATCGCCGCGGCGGGCCTGTCCGTGGCGGCCCTGGCCTTGCTGGACCTGAGCGCGCCCATTGCGGAGGCGATCCAATGGAAATATGTCGCCCTTGCGGCGGTGATCCTTGTCCTGACCCGCTGGGTCAAGCCCACAAAAAAGCTCCATCCCATCGTTTTTATCCTGCTCTCCGCCGGGGCGGGCATTGTGTTCGGCCTGTAGCGTGCGGCGCGCAAGGGAAGAAAAAAGAACACCGTCTGAATGCTTTCCCGTTCAGACGGTGTCCTTTTTTTCTTTCAGCAGCGTTCTTCCTCTGACGCTTCCGTATCTGCCAGGGGAACGATCCCTTTTTTACAGGACCTGCAAAGCTCCATCGGCGCGGCGGTTACAACCGCTTTCCACGGATGTTCCTTTTTGAAAGGACGCCAGCCCTTTGCCAGGACAACGCCGTGGTATTTCTCCTTGACCTCATCCTCGGTATAGCAGACCGAAGGCGCCCACGACGCCGTTTCCGGGACCCAGAGGATCTCACGGGTAAAATGAGTCACCATGAACCCTTTTTCCAGAGGGCCTCCGCAATAGGGGCAAGTAGCGGGCATGGGGATCTCCTCCTTTTTTGTCCGGCGCTCCGCTGCCATTCCGGGACTGCGGCAGATTACTTTGCGTCTTGCGTCATTTCGCCTTGCTTGTCCGTGTCTTCCTGATCCTGTGGCATCCGGCGGTCCCCATTCAGGCGGCTGTAGGGGGAATACATTAGGAGAACGACCGCGGCCGTAAGGCACACCGTGCGGAATACGGGCAATCCCGTATGCGTCCAGCACTGCCAGGTATTCACGCACGCCAGCCCGGCGGTAAGGAGAAAAAGGATGCGGTCGCGGTTTCCTCCCGTTTCCGTTTTTCCTACCGCGCCGCGCAGGATAAGGAAACCGAAGAGCAGCAGCGCGGCATTTGTCAGCGCGCCGCAGACAATTTGCACCACGGGCAGCTCCGTTGTAAAAATGCAGAAGATGCCAACTGCCGCCAAAACGACACCGGCGGCCAAAACAAATTTTCCGTACATGATCCGCTGCTTCTCCTTTCCGCCTGGCATTCCGGCAAAGTGAATGGTACAGCATTAGGAAACGATGGGCGCTGCACAAAATCGCCTCAGTACAGCGCCCATACGACTCACATTACCGGCTTTCGCCGTGGCCTGCCTTACCGTATAGGGCGAAGCCCTGTACAGTCCAGTGCAGCTTCGCGGTCCTTTCGCTTCACATAGATCACATAGCGCCAATTCTGCGCCATATCATGAAACAGCGTCCCGCCGCGCTCCCGCGCGCCCATACTGAACGCAGAGGGAGAGGAACGGTCAATGACCTTTGTGTGATATGGGATCTGGTTGTCCCGCAATGCTTTTTCAATTGCTTGGCATTGCTCCATGTTGAAGCATGACGCCAATTCGCAACGATTGAACAAATGAATCATCGATTTTCACCTCTCCCCACGCAATCCCATCCGGTCGCCGGCGCGCTACGCCGTATCCTCAGGCAGGCAGATTCACATAGTAGACTTCCTCGGATACTCTATAAAGATAATACACCGCGCCGCTGTCTGTGTCAAATTCATACAGTCCGCTTTTCGCGCATACGACGGTGTGCGTCCGGCCCATCGCGCTGTCGAGCTGGAAAATGTTGTGGTCCTTGCGGGTATACGTCCCCTCGTCGATGATCCGGGCGGTTTCCTCCGGCTCGTAGCAGCAGTAACGGCCCGTTTCTTCAAAGACAAAATACCTGTCGTTGTCCTGCACGGTTCCCATATAAGTGCCCGTTATTTCGTAGACCGGCGGCTCCTCGAAGATGGGGCCGGGTTTGTTGCGGTAGGTGGCCAGCAACACCGCCGCCGCGATCACGCATACGGTCAGGATGATTTTTGTGCGCGTTTTCACAGGCAGCGCCCCCTTTCCCAGCTAAAAGAAATCGATTCTACAGGAAATAGGAAATGCACATCAGAAAGTACCGGCAGGCAAACGCCGCGCCCCAAAGGGAAACGCAGGCGCAAAGGATCACCCCGGCGGCGCACAGGTATCTGCCCGGCCTGCGCTGGATGGCGGCCGCAAGGGCCGTGCCTTTTGTCAGAAAAAGCCAAAGGAACAGGGAGCCCGCCAGCGATATGCAATAGGGCCAGGTGAAAAAAAGATACAGCTGTGCCGGGTCGCCTGTGAAGTTGCCCAACATCCAGCCAAAAGGCTGGAGCGATAACGTTACGCCCGCACATTCCAATACGACGCAAGCATAAAGCGGACTGCCCTTTTTTGCAATGTGGTACACGGCATAGATACTGATCGCCGCACTCATCACAAGTCCCAGGAGCAAAGCGTCGGTGACAAGGCGGCCATGGGCCAGCAGGAAATCGCTTTGGAAGCATACGATCTGCGCAAAAAGCGCCAGAGCCAGCAGCGCAGCGCGCAGGATGAAGATGCGATAGTGGCTCTTCGTCTGATTCACCATACTTACCTGATTCATAAAAAATCTTCCCCTCTTTCCCAAAATCATTGCGACAGACCGCAAGGAAAGCCTTCAAATGGTTACAGGATCATGCTCCCCGCGCTGCGTATTCCTGCTCCAGCTGCGCTGTGGCCGCGTCCAGCGCATCGGTTATCGTGTTCATCTGCTCCAGCGCCTCTCCATACTTTTCCGGGTCAAACAGCTCGTGCTTGATGGCATAAGGCGTGTTCCAGGGCAGGGTTTCGGATAAGTGCGAAAGGGCGTCCTGCGTTTCCTGTGAAAGGGGCGCGCCGGATTGCAAACACCGGGACAGGGCCTGCACAAAGCCGCCGTAGGATTCATAATAACGGGCCAAAGCCTCCCTGACGTCCTCCGGGAAAAACGGCGTGCCGTCCTCCTCTGTCCAGATATCGCACACATGGTGCAAAAACAGGATGCCAGTCAGGTTCTCTTCGACAACGGACACCTTGCTCTGCACCGCCGCGTAATCCTCCGTACCAATGCACTGCGCGACATCGGAAACCAGACCCTGCAAGAGAACGTAATTGCGGTCAAAATCTGCGGTGAACAGGCTTTGCGCCAGATACCGGTCCCGGTCCTTCGCCTCGTCCTGTGCGCTGGCGCAGCCTGCAAACAACATCACTGCGGCGGCGATTGCAGCGCATCCAATTAAAACGGTCCGTTTCTGCATATTCATGTGCGGTACTCCTTTCCTCAACCGAACGGCAACAAATCTCATGGATCAATGATCGGGTCGATCAGTGGAGCCGTTATTTTTCTGTTGCAACTTATGGTCGATCGACGCTATACACTTCAGCAGCAAAACCGTACAAACGACAACGGCACCAGCAAGATATAGGATCGAAAGAATCAGCATCGGACCTAACAGGTAATAAGCATCAACAGGTATCCAAAAACCGAACCGCCACCCGATGATTGCTATCAGGAACACAAGAAGATATCCGCCACCGGGGCAGCCGGACTAAACTTCAAGCCATAATAATTTTTAAGGATAAACT
>CANSLL010000124.1 GCA_947647695.1 uncultured Clostridia bacterium
GGCTCTTTCCAAAGCAACAGTGACGCAATTTACATCCCCGGCTTTGACTCTACGGATGGTTCTGGCGAAGGCTCTACGGTTAAAATTGATGGCGGCACCTTCTCCAGCGATGTGAACCAGTATGTGGTTGAGGGTGCGCAGGCCAATAAGAACGAGGATGGTAAGTGGACCATCGGCCCCGCCTCCGGTGAGGGTACTGTCGCTACCGTGGGCAATGTGGCCTATAAGTCCCTTGAGGCAGCCTTCGCCGCGGTGAACGCTGCCCCCGGTAGAGAGACCGTCACTATGACCATCAAAGAGGGCACATTCAGCCCCCACCAGGCCCGTGGGCTCCTGATTACCCGCGACAATGTGGTCATTCAAGGCGCGGGCCAGGACGAGACCATCATTGACTGCAAAGAAATTAACGTAGATGGTCAGGCCGGAATCTATATCGGAGCTAACAATGTGACCCTAAAGGATATGACCGTCAAGACCAGCGGCGAGAATATTGACGCGGTGAAGGTGAGCTATACTAACGTTGCCGACACACAGCCGCTGCTGACCGACGTTGTGCTGGAGAACTTGACCCTGACCAGCGGCATAAAGGGCCACGGCTTGAATCTCCACGGTGTGGACGGTGCTACTGTGACCAACGTCACCGCCGAGGGCACCAAGTGCGGTATGTCCTTGGCCAACGCCAAGAATGTGACGGTGAGCGGCTCTACACTTAAAGGTAACTGGGGTTCTATCGGCATGATGTGGAATGGGGAGAATCCCGATGGTTCTTACGCCAACCCTGTGTCCCTGACCTTGGGTAAAGGGAATAACTTTAATGGCGTTATTTACTCCGAGCGGCCCGAGGGTGTGGACACCGTCACCCTGACCGCCGACCAGACCGCCGAGATCAGCGGCGCGAAGGTTGTGGAGGGCAACTATACTGTTACTACACAGGCAGTTGCCAAGGTTGGCAATGCAGATGGTGTGTATTTCCTCTACACCAAGAAAGATAGCACCGATGCTGCCACCCTCCAGGCTGCGATTGATGCCGCCCAGGACGGCGATACTGTGACGCTGTTGCAGAATGTAGAAATCACCAAGGGTATCCTCATCAGCCAGAAGGAAAACATCACACTGGACGGCGGCAATCACACTATCACAGTTAAAGACAACGCCAATATCCACGGCATCCAAGTTTGGAAGTCCACCGGCGTCAAGATCAACAACCTCACCATTACCGGTGCGGGCAAGGATGCTCTGCTGGTGAATCAGGATGCCGAAGTCACCGCCACCAATCTGACCACCTCCGGCAGCGGTTGGGGCGCGGTGAACGTGGATAAGAACAGTAAGTTTACCCTTGTGTCCGGCACTCTGGAAGAAACCAACAAAATCTGGGTTGACGACAGTGCATCCACAGTGACAGTACCCACAAATTGGCATTGGGTCGAGATCACAAAGGATGGCGAGACCCAGAAGTTCTACAGCCCCGATTTCAGGCTGACCTTGAATCACACCAGCGCGACGCTGTACACCAACGGCACCAATACCGTAACGCTGACCGCGTCCGGTGCGCCTGCGGGCACCACCGTGACCTGGTCCTCCAGCAATACGGCGGTAGCCACCGTGAACAGCAACGGCGTTGTGACAGCGGTTGTCAACGGCACCGCGACCATCACTGCCACTGTGGGCAGCATGACCGCCACCTGCACCGTGACGGTAACCCGCCGCAGCACCTCTTCCACCGGCGGCGGCGGCGGAACCTCCCGTCCCAGCGTCCGGCCCAACCCGCCCGATGTGGAGATCGAGGAACCCGACGTGCCGTTGGCCCAGCCGTTCCTGTTCACCGACGTGAATGAGGGCGATTGGTTCTATGACAACGTCAAGTATGTGTTCGACAAGGGCATGATGAAGGGCACCAACAACGAAGGGACCCTCTTCAGCCCCAACGGCCAAGTCACCCGCGGTATGCTCGTGACGATCCTCTATCGTCTGGAGGAGAACCCCACGCTTCCCGCGATCACCGACGCGCCGTCCTTCACCGACGTTGCGGCAGGCCAGTACTACACCGATGCCGTGACCTGGGCCAGCGCGAACATGGTCGTCAGGGGGTATGAAGACGGCACCTTCCGCCCCAACGCCCCCGTGACCCGGGAGCAGATGGCGGTGATCCTATACCGCTATGCCAGCTTCAAGAACTATCAGCCCAGCGGCAGCGCGGACCTGTCCGGCTATACCGACGCATCCGCCATCGGCGCGTATGCCACGGAGGCCATGCAGTGGGCCAACGCCGCGTCGCTGATCACCGGCAGCAACGGTAAGCTCATGCCCCAGGGCGACGCAAGTCGCGCCCAGGCGGCGGCGATCCTGAACCGCTTCTGCGAGAACGTGATCGTAAAAAGCACGCCTACAGCGTAAGAAAAACGCATCCGGCCCCCGTCCAACAGACGGGGGCCGGTTTTTGCATGTTGTTCCGTTGATTTTTGCAGTACGGAAGAGGACTTTTACCAGCGTCTGCGAAAGAGACGGGCAGGCCGGTTAAGGCAGCGGTCAGGAAAAGACGGTGTGCTGCCGCCGGTAGGCGTCGGTGTCCTTCTGGCGCAGCTCGTTGCTGACCTGGGCGATCCGGCGTTCCAGGGACCGGCGTTTCGTCTCGTCCGTTTCGGAGGCAAGCTGCCGCTCCAGCTCCTCTAATTTTTCCTTCAGCTTTTTGATCTCGCGATCGACGGCGTCCGTATTGCCCCGGCAGGTTTCGGGTTTGGCCGCTTTATCCGGCCCGGCGGCCTTGGGAGCAGGGCTGGATGGCTCCGGCGCGGCGGCGTTTTCCCGGTCCGCCTGCCGGTTCGGGTCGTCGAAATGGACCTGGGGCGTCCCGTCTTCGCCGGGTTCGATCCAGTAGCGGCCCGACGGCTCCCGCTTTTCCTCGGGGACGTATTCGTCCATGACCGGCTTCAAGGGGCGGCTGTCCCCTTCGGGCTGCCGGACCTGGGGCGCCCCGTCCGCTTTCCCGGGCGCGGTCAGGGGCTGGAGGGCGTTGGTGGTTACGCCGGAAACAGGCATCATAGCTTCATCCTCCTTACGATCCTTTTGCGGTTTTTGCTGTCCCTTAGTCTACCGGTTTGCGGCGTCCGTTTCAAGGCCTTTGAACCGAGCTGTGCGCTGAGTGTCATGAAATGTTTAGCAATACGTTCAGGGAAAAGCGCTGCCCCTCTTTTTCCGTCAGCACCGCGCCGCGGTATTTTTCCGCTGCTGATTTGATGTTGGAAAGCCCGGTTCCCGCTGCCGGAAGCGGTCCGGCAGGGCAAGTGTTTTCAAAGGACAGCAGGTAGAAATCGCCCTGCCGCCGTCCGGTGATGCGGATGATGCGTGCGCCGTCAACGGACCGGCAGGCGCAAATCGCGTTGTCCAGGGCGTTTGCAAAGATCACGCACAGGTCAAGGTCGTCGATCCCCCAGGACCGGGGCAGGACCAGGGAGACCTCCGTTGTAATCTCCTTCGCCAGTCCGAGCTTTTCACCCAGGAGGATATCTACCACGGGATTGCCGGTCTGGTAGGGAAAAGACAGGGCGTCTGAGGCGGTTGCCAGCTTTTTCAGATAGGCCTTGCTTTCGTCTAATTTTCCGCTCTGCAACAAGCCGTCCAGTACAGACAAGTGGTTTTTGATGTCGTGGCGGAAGGCTTTTGTCTGCTCATAGCGCGCTTGCGCTTCGGCAATGTAGGCCTTTTGGGCTTGGGCCGCTTGGGATAGGGATCGCAATGCGGCCTGGGCCTGGAAGCTGCGGCAGAGGTGGCGGTAAACGTAGAGGGTACAGAACAAGGCGGCCAGTCCCATGATCTGGAGGAACAGCAGGGCGCTGTGCTTCCCGGCATCCGTGGGCAGGAGGGAAGAGGCGGCGAAGTGATAGGAGGTGTGCAGGATGTACAGCTCCGCGGCAAAGAAAAACAGACCAGGAAGGAGCAGCAGTCCCAGGTGCGGCATTTGGCTGTCCGATGCGAAGGAGAAGAGTTTCAGCACGGCGGTATAGCAGGCGGCACAAATCACGGCAAAGGCGGCCAGCGCTGCGAGAAGCAGCAGATACAGCAGCGAGGAGCCAGTCAGGCGGGGGAAGAGCATTGCCTCCACAGAGTTGATGATCCCAAAGGAGAGCTGGGAGATATAAAATGCTAAAATCGCGGCAGCCCAGGACGCGGGGCGCTGGTTCCCCAAAGCAAAACGGCTCATACCGTACAGCGCAAGCACGCCTGCACTGATGGGCAGGATCTCGTCAAGGGCAAGTTTGCCGGAGAGGGCGTCAATGCCGCAAAGCAGAATGAAATAGAGGAGAAAATGCCATAGCTTTTGGGTTTGACCGGTCAGGCGGCAGGTAAAGAAAATGTGCGTCACGCTTTGTATCCCGAGGCAGAGGCCATCCAGGTACAGACTGAAATAGTCCATCTCAGAAGTCCCCCCCTTTCATATGGCGCAAAAGGGCCTGAGTCAGTTCCCGCTCCCGCAGCCGGGAAACAGGGATCGTATCGCCCTGCGGCAGCAGGACCTGTCCGGCCTGACACCCGCGGACGTAGTCAAGATTGACAAGGTAGCTCCGGTGGCATTTGAAAAAGCGGCGGTCGACGCTGCGTTCCAAATCTTCCAGCTGGTGGTAGTAGCTGGTGACCGTTCCGTCAATTTTGTGCAGATACAGTTTCCGGCCCTGTACTTCGCAATATACGATGTCCCGCAGAGGAATCACCTCGCAGGCGGTCCCCTGCCGGACAACGAGGACCTTTGGCTGCCGCTGCTCCCATATCTGGAACGCCCGGTCCATCGTCCGCCTGAAATGCGCGCTGTCCAGCGGCTTGACAAGGTAGTCGTGGGCCTCGACTTCAAAGGCGTCGAAAACCCGCTCCGGCAGGACGGTCAGAAAGACCAGCAGGCTCCGGCAGCCCTGTTTTCGCAGGAGACGGGCTGTTTCCAGACCGTCTGGTGCGGGCATTTGAATGTCCAGAAAAATCAGATCAAAGGAGCCGCCGCTATCCAGCAGGGCGCGTCCGCTGGAAAAGCGCCGGATGGCAGCCGTGCGCTGTATTTTTGTCAGGTATGTGGAGAGCTGTGCAGTCAAGGCGTCCAGGAAGAACGGCTCGTCGTCGCAAAGGGCAAGGTTCAGCATTGTGATCACCATCCAATTTATCAGCATAGCAAAGATACGGGATCGAGGCAACGGTTTTGATATGAAAAGCGTTTTTTCTGATGTGAAATGTCCTGCTTCTGCCGGGAGCGGATTGCCCGGAGCGTGAAGCTTTCTGCGCAGTCTGGCAAATTTGAGTGTGGCAGAGAAAAAAGTTGTACACTTTTTGTTGAAAACCTTCATAAATATACGATAAGTTTTGGAAAAATCCATGTCTTTTCCAAAAACACTTGCACTTTTTTCAAAAGTCGGATAAGCTATATCTATTATGATCGTGTTTCATTGAGAGTAATTGAAAAATTGATTTGAATAAAAGGAGAGCCTGTTATGTATGAAACAATGCTGGATACCATCGGCCTGGTGGTGAAGTCCGACCCGGAGCTGGCCGCGGCGATGGACCGGGAACTGGTGCGCCAGCGCCAGAACATCGAATTGATTGCCAGCGAAAATATCGTCAGCCCTGCCGTGATGGCCGCCATGGGCAGCGTGTTGACCAACAAATACGCCGAAGGTTATCCCGGCCACCGCTATTATGGCGGCTGCATGTATGTGGACGAGGTGGAGCGCATGGCCATCGAACGGGCCTGCCGTCTGTTTGGCGCCCAGTTTGCCAACGTGCAGCCCCACTCCGGCGCCCAGGCGAACATCGCCGTCTACTTTGCCCTGCTGGAGCCGGGCGACACGGTGATGGGCATGGACCTGTCCCAGGGCGGACACCTGACCCACGGCAGCCCTGTGAATCTGTCGGGCAAATATTTCAAGTTTGTCTCCTACGGCGTGGCGCCCGACGGTTATATCGACTACGACGCCGTGCGCCGTCAGGCCGAGGAGGTGCGTCCGAAGATGCTGGTGGCGGGCGCGTCCGCCTATCCCAGGGCCATCAAGTTTGATATCCTTGCGGACATCGCCCACAGCGTGGGCGCGTACCTGATGGTGGATATGGCCCATATTGCGGGACTGGTCGCCGGCGGCTGCCATCAAAGTCCCGTGCCCTATGCCGACGTGACCACGACCACCACCCATAAGACGCTGCGCGGCCCCCGGGGCGGCTTGATCCTGACCAACGACGAGGCGCTGGCGAAAAAGATCGACAAGGCGATCTTCCCCGGCACCCAGGGCGGGCCTCTGGAGCATGTCATTGCGGCGAAGGCTGTCTGCTTTGGCGAAGCGCTGCGCCCGGAGTTCAAGGAGTACAGCCAGCGCATTGTGGAAAACGCCAAGGTGCTGGCGGACGCCCTGCTGGCGCGGGACATCCGCCTCGTCTCCGGCGGCACGGACAACCATCTGATGCTTGTGGACCTGAATGACAGCGAGGTGACCGGCAAGGAGCTGGAGCACCGTCTGGATGAGGTGCACATCACGGCGAACAAGAACACGGTGCCCGGCGAAAAGCGCAGTCCCTTCGTGACCTCTGGCGTCCGGCTGGGTACGCCTGCGGTGACTACCCGTGGCTTTGGCCCGGGGGAGATGGAGGAGATCGCCGGGTGCATCGCCGACTGCCTGTTTTCTTTTGAGGAGAAAAAGGAGGATGTGCTGCACCGGGTAGCGGCGATGAATAAGCGCTTCCCGCTGTACGAGTAAGGAAGCGGAACAGGATACGAGAAAGGAAACAAGGGAGCACGGCAAAGCCGTGCTCCCTTGTGATTGTACAAAAGGCTGAAGAGGGGATATCTCAAGTTTTATGA
>CANSLL010000125.1 GCA_947647695.1 uncultured Clostridia bacterium
TCTGTAGAAGAATTGCAAACTGAAATTGACAAGTTAGAATTATTATTTAATTTAGATGAAATGTTATCTCTTATAGATGCTGCATACTGGAGAAATGAATATCAATTTTTGAACTTTGCTCCACCTCCAGAAATCGCCCACATAAGTGCATAAAATTTCTCTAAATAACTAAACCGTGCTACCGCTAATATACCCATAATATACAAAAACGCCTACAACCCTTTATTTTAGGCGGTAGGCACGAGTTTTGTTACAACTAAAGCTACAAGCGTAATACCCTTTTGCTTTCTTTACTTTTTCCAGCCGTAGATCCGCACCTTTGTCCCTTTCAAGACATTGGTAAATCCCGTCTTCCAGCCGAGGATATTGATCGTATGCAGCTTTGCGGGCGCCAATTCAATGCCGCAGAACTGTTCCGAGAATCTGCCGTTCATGCCGGAGCCGGTGACGCGGGCATGGTCCGTTGTGCCCGCTATGCTGTTGGTCAGATAGAAGTGATAGCAGCCGAAGCAGAACCTGCTTTGCTCCGTTCCGGTATCGATCTGGCCCATGTAGCCGGTGGCTTGGGCACCGATGTAGTAGCCCTCTGTAAGATTGTTGACCCGGATAAAGAACGAATCCGGCCCGCCGCTTTTCAGTACGGGGTCCAGCCAGAGGTCCAGCTGCCGGTACTGGGACAGGTCAATGCCGGAAAGGTTGATGTCTATCTGGGGCGCGTCGGCGGAGAGGGTCTGCTCTTTCAGCTTGACCCACAGGTCCCCGGCGGTACGGGCGTCGGCCTCGGCTTTCAGGGCTGCGTCAATTTTGGCGTTGTCGGCGTTGAAATCCTGCATCTGGATTCGATCGTGGAGCTGCCATTGGTTCAGTTGATAGTTGCTTGTTTGATTCATCACTAAAAATCCTCCTTCAAAAAATAAAACATGAACAAAACGTATGCAGGACAAAAATTGCCCTACACCTACGGTGCAGGGCAGGGGTTTTGTTGCACGGTTCCGTGCAACGCGGGCGCAAATTTTTTCGCCGTGTTTTTTCATCCGCTCTTTACCACAGCAGCGAGACGTGATACAATACAAAATCAAGAGATTACCGCCTGCAAGGAGGCCTTTCCATGAAACTGACCGATCTATTGCACAGCGCCAAACCCACCGTTTCCTGTGAGCTGTTCCCGCCCAAGCCAGGCACGGCGCTGCTGGACGCCCCTGCCGTCGTGGGGCGTATGGCGGCGCTCCACCCGGCGTATATGTCCGTGACGTGCAGCGCCGGGGGCAGCGGCAACGGCGGGAGCACCACCGCGGATATGGCCAACGAAGTGCAGAACGTCAATGGCGTCCCGGCCCTGGCCCATCTCACCTGCGTGGCCGCCAGCCGGGAGGAAATCCGGGCGTCCCTGGAGCATTTGAGGCTGTTGGGCATCGAAAACGTCCTGGCCCTGCGGGGCGATCTCCCCGAGGGCGGCTCCTTCCCCCTGCCGGACGGCTACCATCACGCCAGCGAGCTGGCCGCGGACATCCGCGCCTTCGGCGGCTTCTGCATCGGCGGCGCATGTTACCCCGAGGGGCACCCGGAGGCCCCGTCTTTGACTGCGGATATCGAGGCGCTCCGGTACAAGATCGACGCGGGCTGCGAATTTTTGACCACCCAGATGTTTTTTGACAACAACGAGCTGTACCGCTATCTCTACCGCCTGCGCTGCGCGGGCATCGACGTGCCCGTGGTGGCGGGGATCATGCCCGTGACCAACGGCAAACAGATCCGGCGCATCATGGCCCTGTCCGGCAGCAAGCTCCCCGCCCGCTTCCGCGCCATCATCGACCGGTTCGGCGAAAGCCCCGCAGCGATGGAACAGGCCGGCGTAGCCTACGCCACGGAGCAGATCATCGACCTGATCGCCAACGGCGTGGTCCACGTCCATATCTACACCATGAACCGCCCGGAGATCGCTGGACGCATCATGGCGAACCTCTCGGAGATCCTGGCATGACGGCCATCCCGGAGGCGGAGGCGCTGCGTTATCTGGGCGCGCCGCCGGACGCGCCGGAGGTGCTGAAAAGCCAGGTGCGGGAGGTCTGCGCCATGATGGAGCGGCAGATCACGCCCCGCTCCCTCTGGCGGGCGTTTTCCTGTACGGTGGAGGGCGCGTCCGTTTCCTTCGGCGGCGTTGTCTGGGAAAGCGCAGACCTGGCGCGCCATCTCAAGGGCTGCGCGTCGCTGCTGCTGTTCGCCGCCACCCTGGGGCAGGAGTCCGAACGTATGGCCCGGCGGGAGCAGCTGCGGTCCATGACCCGCGGCGCCGCCGTCCATGCCGCAGGGGCGGCTATGATCGAGCAGTTCTGCGATGAATGCCAAGAAAAGTTAGCTGCGGAGTACGAGCCCCAGGGGCTGTATCTGCGGCCCCGGTACTCGCCGGGGTACGGCGATTTGTCTCTGGGCTGTCAAAGGGACGTTTTCCGCCTGCTGGAGCTGCCCAGGCATCTGGGACTGCGCTTGAATGATGATTGTATGATGACGCCGGGCAAGTCCGTGACGGCGGTCATCGGTATTTCCATGGAGCAGAGAAAGAGCTTCCGCCGGTGTCTGACCTGCGGAAGGACCAGCTGCCCCTTCAGAAAGGAAGAATCGTAATGACGCCATTTCTTGAAGCCCTCGGGACCCGCCCCCTGTTCCTGGACGGTGCCATGGGCACCATGCTCCAGAGCCGGGGCCTTGGCCCCGGCGCGCTGCCTGAGCTGTGGAATCTGTCCCACCCGGACGTCCTGCGGGACATCCACCGAGCGTATCTTGACGCGGGAGCGGATATTTTGCTGGCCAATACCTTTGGTGCAAACCGCTGTAAACTGGGCGCAGCAGCGGACCAGGCCGGGGCGCTCATTGCCGCGGGCGTCGCCCTGGCTAAGGAAGCTGCCGGGGAGCACGCCTGGGTCGGCCTGGACGTGGGGTCCACGGGTAAGCTGCTCCGCCCCTACGGCGACCTGTCCTTTGAGAACGCCTATGACGCTTTCGCCGAAATGATCGACGCCGGAGCCGCCGCAGGCGCGGACCTGATCGTCATTGAGACCATGAGCGATCTTTATGAGACAAAGGCCGCCCTGCTGGCGGCAAAGGAGCATTGCAGCCTGCCGGTCATCGTCTCCCTCACCTTTGACGAGACGGGCAAGCTGCTCACCGGCGCGGACATCCCCGCCGCTGCCGCCGTGGTGGAAGGATTGGGCGCGGACGTGATCGGGCTGAACTGTGGTCTGGGGCCGCAGCAGATGCGGGCGCTGCTGCCTCTGCTCCGCGATGCGTGCTCCTTGCCCGTCGCCGTCAGCGCCAACGCGGGACTGCCTGTGGTCGTGGACGGCAGGACGTGCTTTAACGTGGCCCCGGAGGAATTTGCCGGGGAATGCCGTGCCCTGATCGAGGGCGGCGCGGTTCTTGTGGGCGGCTGCTGCGGGACGACGCCGGAGCACATCGCCGCCATGACCGCGGCCTGCCGTATGCTGCCCGTGCTTCCGCCGGAGCAGCACAAGCGCACAATCGCCGCGTCGTATACCCATACGGTGGAACTGGGCGGCGCGCCCCTGATCATCGGAGAGCGGCTGAATCCTACGGGGAAAGCAGCACTGAAAGAGGCCCTGCGCAGCGGCGATCTGGATTATCTCTGCCGCGAGGCCATCGCCCAGGCGGACAACGGGGCCCATATTCTTGACGTGAACGTAGGGCTGCCGGAAATCGACGAGCCGCAGATGCTGTGCGACGCCGTGCAGGCCATCCAGGCCGTCTGCGATCTGCCCCTCCAGCTGGACACCTCCGACCCGGAGGCGCTGGAGCGGGCGCTGCGCGTCTACAACGGACGCCCCCTCATCAACTCCGTCAACGGCGGCGCAGAGAGTATGGCCGCCGTGTTCCCCCTGGCCAAAAAGTACGGTGCGGCTGTCGTCGCCTTGACGCTGGACGAGCACGGCATCCCGGAGACTGCCGCCGGGCGGATCGCCATTGCAGAGCGCATCCTGGCTACGGCAAAAACCTATGGCCTTTCCGAACAGGACCTGATTGTAGACGCCCTGGCCATGACCGTCAGCACCGGGGCGGACAATGCCAATGTGGCCCTGGAGACCCTGGACCATGTGCGCCATACGCTGCATATGAACACGGTGCTGGGCGTCTCCAACATCTCCTTCGGCCTGCCCCGCCGGGAAAAACTGAACGCCGCCTTTTTCCTGCTGGCCATGGGCCGCGGCCTGAGCGCCGGAATCGTTAACCCCGGCGACGCGGCCATGATGGACGCCTACCGCGCCTATTGCGCCCTGACCGGCTGGGACAGCCGCTGCCAGGCATACATCGGCTATTGCAGCGCTCAGGCGGAGGGCATATCCTCCAGGGTTCCGGCAGCAGCGGCGCTGACACTGCGCCAGGCCGTTCTCCGCGGTTTGTGTCACGAGGCGGCGGAGCAAACAAAAGTGATGCTGGCGGAGCATGTTCCCTTGCAGATCATCGACAGTGAGCTGATTCCGGCGCTGAACGAGGTGGGGGCGGGGTTTGAAGCAAAAACAGTCTTTCTGCCCCAGCTGCTCATGAGCGCCGACGCCGCCAAAGCCGCATTTGATGTGTTGAAAGCCCACATGGGCCGCACGGGCACCGCCCAGGCAAGCAAGGGACGTGTGCTCCTGGCTACGGTGAAGGGCGACGTACACGATATCGGGAAGAACATCGTCAAAACGCTGCTGGAAAACTACGGCTTTGACGTGCTCGACCTGGGCAAGGACGTGGCCCCGGAGGCAATCGTGGAAGCGGTAACAGAACAGCGCATTACCCTGGTGGGGTTAAGCGCGCTGATGACCACCACCGTGCCCTACATGGAGCAGACGATCCGCTTGCTGCGCACAGCCGCGCCGGACTGCCGCGTTATGGTGGGCGGCGCAGTGCTGACCAGCGCCTATGCCCGTCAGATCGGCGCAGATTTTTATGGGAAGGACGCCATGAGCACCGTGCGCTACGCCGGGGAGGTGTTCCGTGATTGAGGGCAAACCAACACTGTGCGTCAGGACAGGTTGCAAAGGCGATTTGGATCGCGCCATGGCATTGATCCGCCGTGCCGTGGCGGATATGGACCGCCGCGGCATCCCCCAGTGGGACGCCGTCTATCCTGCCCGCAGCGATTTGGAAGGAGATATCCTCGATAAAACCCTCTATCTCGTTTTGACCGGCGAAGCCCTCGCGGCGGTCTTCGTACTCAACGAACAGGCAGACGGGGAATACAAAAACGGGCGCTGGAGTGATCCCGGCGGCCGCTTCGCCGTGCTGCACCGGCTATGCGTCGAGCCGTCCTTTCAGCACTGCGGCATCGGACGCCGGGTCTGCCGCATGGCCGAGGAAACGGCGTGCGGGCTTGGCTATACCTCCCTGCGCCTTGACGCTTTTTCCCGCAATCCCAACGCCTTGCAAATGTATGAGGCGCTGGGCTATACCCGTACCGGCACGGCCCAGTTCCGCAAGGGACTGTTCTACTTGATGGAAAAGCAGTTGATCCCGCCGCAGTCCTCACGAAACGGAGCAAATACAAATTGATTTTGGATCACCACAGCTCTTTTGACGAAGGAGCTGTGGTTGTCTTTACCGGTCCGCCCGCTCCAGCGCCTGGCCCAGCTTCTCCAGCGCTTTTTTTTCCAGGCGGGATACATCGCGCCCCGGCTATTGTAAACGCCAGACGCTAAAAATGTGCCTCCGGCGGGCGGAAGCGGAATTGAATGATGATTTTTTTGCCGACGGTCAGCTCCACCCGGTTGATGAGGCTGACCAGCAGTTCCCGGTTGGTGGAGACCGTTTCCAGAAACCGCTCTGTCAGTTTTTTTGCCAGGTCTGCCTGCTCCTCCGGGGAAAGACCGGGGCAGTCAAGCCGGCAGAGGCGCTGCTCCAAAGCGGCGCGGTCGGTCTTGACTCTGGCGTAGATGCGTTGAAAGTCGGATTCGTCCAGGATGCCGTTGAGCTTATCCAAATAGATCTGATCCAGGCGGGCGGTCAGGCTGTTAACTTTGCCTTTCAGGGCGTCAATCTCTTTGCCACGGCCTGCCGCAGCCGAAGCCCTGGCAACCTCCTCCCGTGCTTGGGGCAGGAGGAGGTCCGTTTGCAAATAAGCGCCGCAGACCTCCCGTACCTTTTCCGCCACCGCCTGTGTCACTGTCTCCTCTTTGATGGTGTGGCTGGTGCAGGCCCCGGCCTTGGTAAATCGCTGATAGGTCCGGCAGACAAAATAAAGCCGGTCCTCCCCCGCCGCGTTCTTGCGGTTGAGCACCGCCAAGGGATAGCCGCACTCGTGACAGAAAATCAACCCCTTGAGCAAAAAGTCGTAGGTCCGGCTGCGCGTATGTCTGCGGCTGTTGACCAGCACCTGCACCTTGTCGAAGGTTTCCCGGTCAATGATGGGTTCGTGGGTACCCTCTACCACCACCCAGTCCCGGCGATCCTGCCGGATACACTTTTTGGATTTATAACTGATTTTCCGGGTTCGCCCCTGAACCATGCTGCCGGTGTAGGTCTCGTTTTGCAGCATATCGGAAATGCGCTCACTGCTCCACAGGCCGGTATAGGGACCGGGATTGGGAACTGGCAGCCCGGCATAGGTGGCTGGGGTGGGCACGCCCTCTGCGTTGAGCTGGACGGCAATCTGACGGCAGCTGATCCCCTCCAGAGCCATGGAAAAAATTCGCCGAACCATAGGAGCCGCATCCTCGTCGATGACAATTTTATTCTTCTCCGTTGGGTGCATCTTGTAGCCGTAGACCGGTTTGCCGCCGATGAACAGGCCCTTGCGCT
>CANSLL010000126.1 GCA_947647695.1 uncultured Clostridia bacterium
TCCGTCTCTTCTTCCTCGTCCTCTTTTTTTCTGTGGAATTTGTCCCGTTTCTTTTTCTGCTCTCCCACAGCCTCCTTCAGCCGCGCGCTGCATACGATGCTCAGACTCTTTTGCAGCCGTTTCTTTTCCCGCTGCACCAGCTCCACCGGAAGCACGCCGTCCTCGTCCAGGCAAAGCCGCGGCATCGGCAGATAGCCGGAATCTCTCCGACAATAGTCATACAGGCGGTTCAGTGCATGATCCTGCGGCAGTTCCAAGATTGTCTGGTCCGCATCGCTATCCGGCTCTTCCATATGGAGTCCTTCCGGCACAGTATCCTGCCTGATCCCGGCCGGTTCTTGCTCTGTCTCGCCCGCCGGTTTCCCGCGAGACAAAAAAGATGCGATCCTGTTCTTGATAGACATCAAAACACCACCGTTTCCTTTCTACATTGCCTGTGCGATCCTGCTTTCATTATACTCAACCAACGCCTGACTGACAAGATATATTTTCGGTTGCGATTTCCCAAAATCCATTTTCCCATGCCGGCCCGGCAGTGGATATCCGCGCCCAAAAAGCCGCCCGGCAGCGGGGCCGGGCGGCTCTTTGCAGTATGTTTTTTCATTTCCCCTTGTATTTTTTCCGGGTCGCAATGCCGCCGCGGATATGCCGTTGGGCCTTGTTGACCTCCAGGACTTCCTTTACTTGCAGATAGAGCGTGCGGTTAAACTTGGGCAGACGCTCGCTGAGATCCTTGTGGACCGTAGACTTCGAGATGCCGAATTTTCCGGCTGCGGCGCGGACTGTGGTCCGATTCTCTATGATGTATTGGGCCAGGCTCACAGCCCGTTCCTCAATGTTTCCCTTCAAAACGATAACACTCCCCCGCCTCTGGTTTCCCTTCATCCTATGCGGACGCCCTGCGGGATATGTGCCGTACTTGTTAAAAAAACGCAGAAAAACAAAACGCCGGAGGCGACACCCTTCCTTTTTTCCCACCGCCATGCTATAATAGGCTGACAAGATATCATCAGACGATAAGGAGCTGGAAGCCATGAGCGCACCTCAATGGAAACGCACCGCCTGCCCCTACGACTGCCCCGATACCTGCGGGCTGCTGGTTCAAACCGACGGGCAGCAAGTCCTGGCCGTAAAGGGAGACCCGGAGCATCCTGTGACAAAGGGTTTCCTCTGCCGCAAAATGGCCCATTACGAACGCACCGTCCACAACCCCCAACGCCTGTCCACACCCCTGCGCCGCACCGGTCAAAAGGGCGCGGGCGCTTTCGAGCCGGTCTCCTGGGACGATGCCATCGCCGAGATCGCCGGACGCTGGCAGGACATCATCGCCCGCTGGGGCGCGGAGGCTATCCTGCCCTATTCCTATGCCGGCACGGAATTGAAGATTCAAAACGCCTGCGGCGAGGCCTTTTTCCACTACCTGGGCGCGTCGCGGTTGGAACGCACCATCTGCGCCGGGGCAAAGGAAGCCGGTTTCCGCCAGATCATCGGCGCCACGCCGGGCCGGAACGCCGCGGACCTCTCCCACTGCGATTACATCATCCTCTGGGGCAGCAATGTCCCCGCCACCTGGCTCCATGCCGAGGCGGAAATCCTGGAAGCAAAAAAGCGCGGCGCCCATGTGGCGCTCATCGAGACCTACCGCTCCCCCGCGGCCTCCCTGGCCGACGAGGTGCTCCTGATCCGTCCCGGCACCGACGCCTGCCTCGCCCTGGCCATGGACGAAACACTCCGCCGGGAGGGCTGGATCGACTATGCTTTCCTCCGGGCGCATACCCTCGGATGGGAGGAATTCCTGGCGTCCCTGACGCCCTATACCCCGGAGTATGCCGAGTCCGTTACCGCCGTCCCCCGAAACGCCGCCGTCTCCGTCGCCCGGGGCTTTGCCGCGGCAAAGTCCCCCGCCGTCCTGTTCGGCACTGGTCCCTCCCGCCACGAAAACGGCGCTATGACCATCCGCTGCATCACAACCCTGCCCGCTCTGGCGGGCGCCTTCGCCAAACCCTACGGCGGCATCGTGGGCAATACCCGGAGCGCCGCCGCTTTCCCCATGGAACAAATCACCCGGCCGGACTGGGTCCGCCCCGGCGTGCGCACTATCAACATGAACCAGCTGGGCAACGCCCTGACCCGTCCCATGGACCCGCCGGTGATGAGCCTGTACGTTTACAACTCCAACCCCGCCTGCATCGCCCCGGACCAGTCCGCCATCCGCCGCGGCCTTGCGCGGGAGGACCTGTTTACCGTGGTCCACGAGCGCTTCCTGACCGACACGGCAAAATACGCCGACATCGTGCTCCCGGCGGCCACTTCCCTGGAATACGGCGACCTGGCCGCCGCCTACGGCAACCTTTGCGTCCAAAAAACAGAACGCGTGCTCGCGCCGCGGGGAGACGCAAAATCCAACTGGGACACCTTCGCGCTGCTGGCCCGGGCCATGGGCTTTACCGACCCCTATTTCGCCCAAAGCGAGGACGAACTCAAGGAGCGCGTCGCCGCCGCGGAAACGGACTGGCTCCGCCGCTGGACCGCCCAGGAGCGCCGCCAGTTCGACGCGGGCTTCGGCGTGCTCCTGCCCGCGCCGGACCCTTGCGCGTTCCAGACCGCCAGCGGAAAACTCGAATTCCTCCGCCCGGACCTGCCCCAGCCCCTGCCCTGTTACCTGCCGGAGCGGGATACCGCTTACCCCCTCCGCCTCATCGCCGCACCCCGCGCCGAGACCTTGAACGGCTCGTTCAACGAACGGCCCGAGCTGACGGCCACCCGCGGCGAGCAGACGCTGCTCCTGTCCCCGCCGGACGCCGCGGCGCGGGGCATCGAAGACGGGAGCCTGTTGGAGGCGTACAACGACCTGGCCTGCGTCGTCTTCCGCGCCGCAGTGACCGATCGCGTGCTCCCCGGCGCCGTCGTGGCCGAGGGCGTATATACAAAGAACCAGTCCTTCAACGGCCTGACGGTCAACGCCCTGTTCAGCCAGCGCCTGACAGACCACGGACGCGCCGCCACCCTCTGCGGCAACCGGGTAGAAGTCCGTCCCGCAAAGAAAATCGACGGAAAATCTTAACAATTTGTTGAAGAACCCGGCGGGATTTTGTGCTACAATCGGCGTATGAAAAACACTCTGCCGCGCATATACTGGCAGAACGTATCCTTTCACACACAGAGGATCGCGCAGCCATCCTCTCAATTACTACTTTCGGAAGGCGGGATCTACCCTATGAAACGTTGGCTTTCTCTTGCCCTGCTGGCCCTTTGCGCCGCCCTGGCCCTGACAGGCTGCGGCCAAACGCCCTCTGAGCCTGTCTCCTCGGACGTAGCCGGGCCGCCCCCGGTGATGGAACGGGCGGAGCATCTGCGCATCCTGCTCCCGGCGGGAACAAACAAAGACGCCGTCGCAGAGCATACGGACGCCTTCTGCTGGGCCTTGCGCGAGGAGCTGGAGCGTCAGGGCTGGTATGTGGACACCATTACCGTGGATGTGGCCGACAACGTCAACGCCTCCGGCAAAGCCCTGGACGACGGCGCAGCCGACCTGGTGATCCTGCCCGCAAGCCAGTATTTCCCCTACAGCGAAAGCGCCGTGCTGATGATGACCGCCACCATGCCGGGCCTCAGCGTCGTATCCATCGACCCGGCGGACTGGAACGGCAGCATGGACGCCCCGGCGTATACCGACGAGGACTGCCCCTACCGCCGCACCCTGATCTGCTCCACCATGTCGGACCGGGGCCGGGAGCTGGCCAGGGAATCGAAAAACGGCGCCCTCACCTGGGAGGACGTCTCCTCCGCCCGCTGGCTGCTGCCCCGCATCGCCACTTCCTCGGATTTTATCTACCCCGACCTTTGGCTGCAAAGCGCGTTCGGTAAAACGATGGACGATCTGACGGACGTACACACCATCGACGGCTACGGCGCGCTGTTTACCGAAGCGGGCCACGGCAGCGCGGACATCATCGTCATCCCCGCCGATTTACGGATTGACTATGCCATGGCCTGGCAGATGGGCGAGAACGACATCGACTACACCGGCAAAATGGGCCTGGGCCACGCGGACAGCATCTTTAACGACATCCAGGTCCTGGGCGTCACCAGCACGATTTACGGCGACGTTATGGCCCTGAGCCTGGCGGACGAGACGTTGGCCGGGGACAGCTTCCGCACAGCGCTGACCGCCGCCATGGATGTGCTGGAGGGCAACGACGCGGCCCGCGCCATCTGGAGCGCCTGCGGCTACACCGGCTTTACCGCCACGGGCGACAGCTATTATGCCAATATCTCTGGACTGACCCTCTACGGCGTGGGCGACTAATTATTTCAAAAAAGTGGCTTTGCCACTTTTTTGAGAGGGATTCGCTGCGCTCGCGCCTCGGTTGTCTGCCTGCGGCAGACAATTCGACACTCGCTCCGCGCGTCGTCAGAAGAAACTCTGCTTAACTCCGCTTCCGCCTGACGGCGAAAGCTCCGCCCGCTCCGTTCCTTCTTCCTCTCCCCACGCGACCCGCTCCGCTGGGCTCGCGCGGGGAACTCCTTTTTTCTGACGCACATGCCGTCAGAAAAAACGATCAAAATACTTTGCCGCCTGCGGGCGGCAAACTCCTGCGGCGGGCTTTTGGGGTGCGTAAAAGGCGGGGTATCCCTTCGGATACCCCGCCTCTTTTATTAGATTGAATGGATCGCCCTTTCCGGCTGCTTTGACTTACGCCCCTTCCGTTTCGATCAGGCCGTAGCCGCCGTTCTTGCGGCTGTAGACGATGCACAGCGCATCGTCGCTCTCCCGGCGGAAAATGAAAAAGTTGTGGTCCAAAAGATTCATCTGCAAGATCGCTTCCTCCGTACTCATGGGCTTGACGGCAAAGCGCTTTTCCCGTACAATCTGGAACTCGCTTTCCTCCGCAACCTCCGGCTCGGCAGCCAGGGCCGACGCGTCAAACGCGCCCTGACGCAGACGTTTTTCCAAACGCGTCTTGTTCTTGCGGATCTGGCGGTCAATATACTCCTGGGCATCGTCGATGGCGGCGCGCATGTTGCCGTCCCGGTTCTCCTCCTGGGCGCGGAACAAGGTGTTCCCACCCCGGATCGTCACCTCGACGACACAGCGGTTGTTTTTCTCCACAGAAAAGGTGACGAAGGCCTCCGCCTCGCCCTTGAAATAGCGGTCCAGCTTGGAAATCTTCTTCTCCGCATATTCCTTGACAGCGTCGCTCAATTCGACTTTTTTGGTAGTGAATGTAAACTTCATACGATGTACTCTCCTTTCGTCTGCGGCAGCAGGGGGCTTTGCTGGTCTTAGTATACCACAGGACTATGAAAAACAAAAGGAAAATTTTTCAATTTTGCGTTGCACGGAACCGTGCAACAAAACCCGTGCCCTGCACCTATGGTGTAGGGCAATTTTACCGCCCTAACATTTGATTTGATGAAAGGAAGCCTCAAACATGAACAAAACAAGAAACTATCAACTCAACCAATGGGAACTGCACGACCGGGTGATGATGCAGGACTTCAACGCCGACAACGCCAAGATCGACGCGGCGCTGAAAGCGGAGGCCGACGCCCGGGCCGCAGCGGACGCGGCTATCAAGGCAGAGTTCGCCAAGTTCGGCAACTGCCGAGTGGAAGCGTTCACCTACACCGGGACGGGAATCAAAGGGACTGAGCAGACGCGGCGGATTGCCTTTGCCGCCCGGCCGGTGTGGATGGTGATCATGGGCGGCGGGAATATTCTATGGGCCAGCGGCATGACGGAGCGACAGCTGTTTTTGGGGAGGTACGCGGGAGTAAATAATCAGCTCACGCTGACGAATACGGACCTCAAATGGGAAGGGAACACCGCGGTCCTCGGCAGCGCCGACCCGGCAACGCGGATGGACAGCAGCGGGACGTATGGTGTGATCGCGCTGTTTGCAGAGGATGCGAAGTAAGAGAATAGAGAAGAGGACCCACCCCAGTTGGGGCGGGTCCTCTCTTTTCAAACGGATAATTGCTTTGAATCACTTAGGCAGAAAGCTTGATCTTAACGGTCCAGGTCACGCCGTCCAGCTCCATTGTGAAGCTAACGCCATCAATGGTGTTTTGGTTCCCGGCGATCGCGGCGGCGGAAGCGGTCTGGATAGCCCCAACGAGGGTGCCCGGGGTAGGCGTAGCGCTGTCCTTCCAGTTGCTTCCCTTAAGTGTGCCAGCCTCGTCCCAGGTATAGTCCGTGCCGTTGAACTCAATGGCTCTGACGCCCATCTGGCGGTACAGGCTGCCCAGGAAGCGGGCAATATCGTCCAGCAGGGTAACGCCGTTGCCAGGACCACTCACGTTGGTCACAATGGAATCGGTTCCGGTGGTTCCATACGCACCGGTAAAGGTGACGGTATGGGTGGCCGCATCCATAGTCACATTGCCGCCGAACTTATAGGGGTCGGTTTCCTGGTTCTCGAGCTCGTCGATCACATCGCCCATGCCGCTGTTATCCATCTTGGCGGTAGCCAGAATGACAGTACCAGCCAGAGTTGCGCCGGAGCCATTCGCCCGGACAACATCGGCAGTAAAGTCGCCGGTGCTGGTATCCAGCGTGACATTTTCAACGTGATCAATGCCGGTCAGGCTCTCCAGCTCGTCGATGATGGCGTTTATCTGAGCGATCTTGCTGGGCACAGCGCCCTTGTAGTAGATGTAGATAGTCTCCTCACCATCGTACACGGTGTCGAAGATGCCCTCGACATCAGGCTCTTCGCCGGTATCCACAGAAGTGCCAGTGACGTCGTTGAGAACGATTACGGTGGCAACGCCGTCCTCGAACAG
>CANSLL010000127.1 GCA_947647695.1 uncultured Clostridia bacterium
CTTCGGCTCGAAAGAAAACCTGTACCGTGAGATCATGCAGTGCATCTTCGAGCAGACCGGCAGGGAGTTTGATCCAGTCTGCCGGAAGGTCTACGCTTTGCGTGAACAAGGGAAGCTGGACCGCGCCACGGCCATGGAATATTTGCAAATGGTTATCGATGTGCAGATTGACTTTGCCGCCAACCCGGAAAACTATGACATGATGCTGATTTTTTCAGAGCGGTGGGACGGGCCGGGCGGCCGGTCCGATATCAACGCCGCCATTACAGGAAAGGTGGAGCGGCTCACGGCGGAGCTGCTGATCGCCGCGTCGGAGGGGCGGATGAATGTGCTGAAGGCGCGGGTCATCAGTCGCGCAGTCAACGGCGCGATCGTCTCCTTTGGAGAGCACCCCGGTTTCCTGCTTGCGGAGGTGCGCGACAGCGACGAGGTGGATTTTTTGAAGCTGTATTTGCGAAATTTCATACAAAACGCCATTGACGCGGCGATCAAAGCCATGCTGTAACGCAGCCGCGCGTTAAAAAACGCAGCCGGCCTCCGTCCATTGGACGGGGACCGGCTGCGTTTTTCTTTTTTATGGTGCGCCTTGGTTCCTGCATAAAATCTTTGAAATGAACATTGACTTTGTGCGGGACACATCATATAATACATTTATATGAAATAATGTTTCAAAAATTCTTTATTCCCAAAAAATTTACGCAATTTATTCAATAATTATTTTAATTTTATTAAAATATTCGTAAAATAATAGATAATACAAATGAATCAAAATCGATTGCGTGGATGCGCACTTAGAAAGGGTACGCCGCCGGGCAAACGCTTTGGAGGGTGCATACCGGACGGGGGGAAGGAATCAACTATGTCAAGCCTTGTGATCGCCGGCGCGGGACAGATGGGACGCCGCGCCCTGATGCTGATCAATCGCGCCCATGTGGAGGTCCTCGGGTTTGCGGACAACGATACGGCCCTATGGGGAGGCGCGGTGGAGGGACTGCCCGTTTATCCCATGGAGCAGGTCCCCGCTCTCCCCGCGGACGCCGTCTTGATCGCCGTGGCGCAGGAGGGGCGCACCCGCGCCATCGCCGGACAGCTGCGCCGCATCGGATACCGCGGGGAAATTCGCACACTGTGCGATTACCGCAGGGAGATCGACCTGCGCGCCGCGATGCTGCGCGGGATCGCGGACCGGATACAGACTGTGCCGGGCGCGGTGGCGGAGCTGGGCGTATACCAGGGCTCCTTTGCCGGACAGCTGAACGCCTTATTTCCCGAGCGCACGCTGTATCTGTTCGATACCTTCACAGGATTTGACCCCCGGGATGTCCGTGCGGAGCGGGACGGCGGTTTTTCCGCCGCGGCGCCGGGCGACTTTTCCGATACGTCGGAGGCGCAGGTCCTGGCCCGTCTGTGCGCTCCCGGCCAGGCGGTTCTATGCAAGGGATACTTCCCGGATACGGCGGCGCAGATTTCAGACGTTTTTGCCCTGGTCAGCCTCGACGCCGATTTGTATATACCAACCCTGGCAGGCCTGGAGTGGTTTTATCCCCGGATGGCTCCGGGCGGCGTCATTTTGCTCCACGACTATGAAAACCGGCGCTTCGGCGGCGTTCACGCGGCGGTAGAGACTTACGAGGCCCGGTATGGCCGGCTGCTTCTGATCCCCGTGGGCGACCTGCACGGCAGCGCCGTCCTGATCAAGCCCTGACGGAGCGGCTGCGCCTGTCTGTGAAAGAAAGGGGGACCCGGAATGGGATATGCGGCAGTCATTGCAGCGGCGGGATTATCCTCCCGTATGCATGAGTTCAAGCCTATGCTGTGCGTGGGGCAAAATACGATGATCGGTATGGTCATCCGCAACCTTCAAGCAGCCGGCGTGGCAGAGATCGTGGTCGTGGCCGGATATAAGGCGGATATCCTGCGGCGCTATCTGGCGTCCATGCATGTCACCGTATGCGAAAATCCGGCGTATGCAGAAACGAAAATGTTTTTTTCTCTGTGCCTGGGGCTTCGCGCGCTCAGCGGCACATACGACGGCGTACTGCTCACACCGGGGGATGTTCCGTCGGTCCAGCCGGAAACCATTCGCAAACTCATGGAAAAGGACGCCCCGATCGTGCGCCCGGTCCACGGGAACGCCCTGGGACACCCGGTCCTGATTCAAAAGGAATGCGTGGCCGGTATTTTGTCATATCGCGGCGAAGGCGGCCTGCTGGGCGCGGTGGAGGCCCAGGGCGTGCCCATTTTGAACGTGGAGGTGGACGACGCCGGCGTCCTGATGGACGCGGATACGCCGGAGGACCTGAAAGCGCTGCGCCGCAGGGAGTTGGCGCTGCGCCGCGGCGGGAAGCTGTGGCACAACGTGCAAGCCTGCGTGGTCAAGGGCGACTTGGAATTTACGCCGGAGTCCGCCCAACTGATCGAAATGGTGGCACATACGGGGTCGATCCAGAATGCGTGCGCCTGTATGCATATGTCGTACAGTGCCGGATGGAAGCGGCTCAATGAGTTGGAGCAGAAACTCGGCTTTTATCTGGTGGACCGGCTGCACGGCGGCGCCAGCGGCGGCGGGAGCGTGCTGACGGAAAAGGGCGCAGCCTTTCTGCGGGCCTATCAGCAATACGAGGAGCGGCTGCGCCAGGCGGCGGACACGCTTTTTGAAGAGGCGTTTCCCGAGGAATTGCGCAGTTGAAAAAGGAGGGGCAGCTATGAAGACGGTATACCTGTTCCGCCATGCCCAACCCGAATTCCTTGGCGGCAGAAAGCGCTGCATCAGCCGGACCGATCTTCCCCTGAGCCCTCTGGGGCGGATGCAGTGCGTCCTACTGAAGGAAGCGTTTCGCGACAGCGCCCTGACCGCCGTCTACCACAGCGGCATGCGCCGCACAAGGGAAACCGCGCAAGCGCTTTCCTCATGTCTGTATGAGGAAACCGCGCTGAGGGAGATCGGCGTAGGTGTGTGGGAGGGAAAAACTTTTCAGGAGATCCAGGCGCAGTATCCCGCCCTCTACGCGGCGCGCGGACGCGATCCCTACCGCTGCCGCATCCCCGGCGGCGAAGCGCCGGAGCATTGCTTAAAGCGTATCCGGGCGGTTTTTGAAAAAATTGCAGCCGCTGTGCCGGAGGGCGGCGCGGCGGCGGTCGTTGCCCACGGAAGCGTCAACCGGCTGCTGCTATGCGCATTGCGCTCCAGACCGATGGAGACCTATTGGGCGCTTCCCCAACCCTATGGCTGCGTGAATGTGGTACGCTGCGAAGGGGGTGTCTGCCGCGCAGCATGTATTGGCGCCCAGTGCACGCCACCACTGACCGGCGCAATTATAGAGCAGTTATATCAGGCAGCAGGTCTGCCGGAGGAAATTCGCGCCCACTGCCGGAAAGTGGCGGATAAAGCGATGCAGCTGGCCCAGGGGTTTCCGGTGGACCAGGACAAGTTGTACGCGGCAGCGCTGCTGCACGATCTTTGCCGCAGAGAACCGGACCACGCCCAACGCGGCGCGCAGCAGCTTGCCGTCCTGGGTTATCCTGAGACCGGCGCGCTGATCCGGTCCCACCATGATTTAGAACCGCGCGCGGATATCGTGACGGAGGCCGAGATCCTTTTCCTGGCGGATAAGCTCGTCCTGGAAGACCGGGAGGTTTCACTGGAGGAGCGCTTTGAAGCCAGCCGGAACAGGATCAGCAGCCCGGAAGCGCTGGAGGCCCATGACCGCCGCTACCGTCAAGCAAAGCGGCTGGAGCAAATGATCTGCGGCACAAAAGAAACGCAAAAGAGTTTTGGACAGTAAGGAGAGAGGACACAGTATGCGAACCATCTTTCAAGCACTCCGGGACGAATTGGCAGGCGGACACGACGCAGTTTTGGCCACAATCATTGCCAGTTCCGGGTCCACGCCCAGAGGCGCAGGCGCACGGATGCTGATCACAAAGGAGGGCCGGCGCTGCGGCACCATCGGCGGCGGCAACGTGGAGTACAAAAGCGAGCAGCTGGCACAAAAAGTATTGGCAGAGCGGAACTCCAGGACGGAAACGTTTTTGCTGCGCGAAAATGATGTGGAAGACCTGGGCATGATCTGCGGCGGGGACGTGACGGTTTATTTCCACTTTCTCCCGGCGGCGGACAGCGCCGCGCTGCGTCTTGCAGAGGCGGCATTGACAATGATGGATCGAGAGGAACGCAGCTGGCTGATCACAGATCTTACGCCCGGCGCCTGCGGCGCCCTCACGCTTTACGGCACAAAAACAGGGCTTTTGGGTGCAGAGGTCCCGGCGGAGGTGCTATCGTCTCTGGGCACACGGTCGCGTCAATGCCGGGCCGAGGGGCGTCTGTACCATGTCGAACTGCTGTGCCGTGGGGAGCGGGTCTATATTTTTGGCGGCGGCCATGTGTCCAGGGCGCTGGTCCCGGCGTTGGCAGCAGTGGAGTTTCACTGCGTCGTATTGGAGGACCGGGAAGACTTTTGCCGGCCGGAGCAGTTCCCCGGCGTGACAGAGACCCGGTTGATCGATTTGAATCGGATTGGCTCTGCCCTGACGGTAACAGCGGACGATTATATCTGCATTATGACGCGGGGGCACAAAGGAGATCTTTTATGTGAAGCGTATGCGCTGACGACGCCGGCGCGTTATATCGGCGTTATTGGCAGCAAAAGAAAGACAGCGGCAGTAAATGAAAAGCTGGCGCGCATGGGATTCAGCCCGGAGTCCATTGCCCGTGTAACGGCGCCCATTGGGCTGGACATTGGAGGGGAGACCCCTGCTGAGATTGCAGCAAGCGTTGCTGCACAGCTGATTCAGGTGCGCGCGGCGGGGCAATGAACGATGCCCCCAAGGGCGAGCAGCCCTTGGGGGTACAGGTCATTGCCCCGCCGCAACACAGGTGCTCCCACACACCAGGAGCAAAAACAAAAAAAGAGTGGAGAGGGCTTTCGCCCTCTCCATCCATCATTCCTCCCCCTGCAACGCATCAAACCCCTCTTCACCAGTGCGCACCTTGACCACTTGCTCCACATTGCTGACAAAAATCTTCCCATCGCCTATATGTCCGGTGTACAGCACACGGCGCGCGCTGTCTACCACCTGCGCGACCGGCACGGCGGATACCACGATATCCACCTGCACCTTCGGCAACAAATTCATGGACAGTGGAACGCCGCGGTAATACTCCGTCCGCCCCTTCTGAACGCCGCAGCCCAAAACCTGTGTTACCGTCATACCCGTGACGCCGATCTCATTCATCGCACGCTTCAACTGCTCAAACTTCGCCTGACTGCACACGATACTGACCCGCGACAGCTTCCTGCCGCCGGACACCATGGGCGCCGGTACAGCATCTGCCTGTACGGATACCGCTTCCGCCAAAACCGCAGCAGCGGCCGGCATAACAGGCGTGGGATAGGCGTTGACCCCCGGCAGAGCGGTAAGCGTCGTGGCGGGCATGAAATCGGCATAGGCCGAGGGCAAACCGTGCTCTGTGACATCCAGACCCGCGATCTCCTCCTCTGCGGAGACCCGCAGTCCATTGACCGCCTTGATCATCTGGAATACCACCGTCATCACGACAGCGGTATACACCGCGATCACCGCCACACCCAGGCACTGGATGCCAAACTGATACCATCCGCCGCCATAAAGCAAACCTCCGTCGGTGGCCAGCAGGCCGGTGAGCACCGTGCCCATCAGGCCGCAGCCGCCGTGGACGGATATCGCGCCCACAGGGTCGTCGATGTGGAACCGCACATCCACGGCCTCCACCAGCACGACCACCAAAAGGCCCGCCGCCAAACCGATCACCGCAGAACCGGCGGCGTCCACACTGGCACAGCCCGCAGTGATCCCCACCAGCCCCGCCAGGGGCGCGTTGAGGCACATGCCCACGTCCGGCTTGCCGTTTTTGATCCAGGTAAACAGCATACACGCCACCGTGGCCGCAGCCGGAGCGATGGTGGTATTGGCCAAGATCGCCGCCAGCTGGACCGCATCCGATGCCGCCGCACCGTTGAAGCCGTACCAGCAGAACCAAAGGATAAACGTGCCCATGGCCGCCAGGGGCATGTTGTGGCCAAGGATGGCGCGGGATTGGCCCTTTTCGTCATACTTTCCGATGCGCGCTCCCAGCAGCACCGCGCCGATCAGCCCGGAGATGCCGCCCACCATATGGATAACGGCGGAACCGGCAAAGTCGATGAATCCCAGTTGAGCCAGCCACCCCTGGGCGTTCCAGGCCCACCCTGCCTCGATGGGATATACCACCGCGGAGATCACGGCAGAATAGATGCAGTAGCTGGAAAATTTCGTCCGCTCCGCCATGGCCCCGGAAACGATGGTGGCTGTGGTGGCGCAGAATACCAGCTGGAAAAAGAAGTTTGACCAATCAAAGGCATAGTAATCGGTAAACATCTGATACTTCGGCAGGCCAACCAACCCAAACAAATAATTTTCGCTGTTCATAATACCATAACCCAGGGCGGTGAACACCACTGTGCCGATGCAAAAATCCATCAGGTTTTTCATGATGATATTGCCCGCGTTTTTCGCCTGGGTCAACCCCACCTCCACGGCGGCAAACCCGCACTGCATAAAAAACACCAGGACCGCGCCGATCAGAAACCATACTGACATATCCATTGTATTTCCTCCCTCAAAACAAGTTCGGGACGCATCCGCCTTCTATGCGGATACGCCC
>CANSLL010000128.1 GCA_947647695.1 uncultured Clostridia bacterium
AGATTACAAAAAAGCACAGAAATTTGCAATTCAAGGAATGGGTAGATTTTATGAGAGTTTGTCTTTACAAATAGATAGTTAAAGTATTATACTATTTCAATATGGTATTTTATCGCAATAATGCATTCCTGGCGAGGAGGTTCCAAGAATGGGAAAAGTGGTTGAAAAATTTGGCGAGATCATTCAAAAAGAATGCGAAAAGGACCCGGCCAAGGCGCGGCAGCTGCTGCTGGCAGGGTACCGGGCCAAGCGGCTGCAGCTGAAAGTGCGGCCGAAGAAGGAAATGACGAAGGCCGGGCAGAAGGCGGCGGTGGAGGTGTTTGACTCCATGATCGATCCGCTGGCCCATCCTGAGGATTCTGCGATGGTGAGTTTGTTCACACCCTGCGAGATGCTCCAAATCGCGGGATTGCATCCCTATTCCTGCGAGGGGTTCGGATGCTATCTCTCCGGTACCCACGCCGAGCGGATGTTTTTGCAGCACGCGGAGAACGAGGGCCTGCCGGAGACGTTCTGCTCCTATCATAAGGTGTTTATCGGTGCGGCGGAGCGGGGCCTGATGCCAAAGCCCCGGTTCATCATCAACACCACCCTGGCCTGCGACGCGAATTTGCTGACCTTCCGGCGTCTGGCGGAGTATTATGGCGTGGAGCAGTATGTGATCGATGTGCCCTACGGTCAGGACGAGGACGCGGTGGCTTATGTGACCGAACAGCTCCACGGGATGAAGGACTTCATCGAACAGCACACAGGCCGGCGCATCGACGAGAACCGCCTGCGCAAGACGGTCCAGCGCAGCCAGCGGACCATGGACAATTACAGCCGCTATATGACCATGCGGGCCGATAAGCTGATCTTAGGCGATCTGACGGGGGAGATGTACGCGGCCTTTGCCCTGCATACGCTGCTGGGCAGCGAAGGCGTGGAGGATTTTACCATCCAGTGCCTGAAGGAGGCCAAGGAAGCGCCGGCGGCCCAGGGGACCCGGCTGCTGTGGATGCACACCACGCCCTACTGGGTGCAGCCGCTGAGAGCGGTGCTCAACTTTAACCCGAAGGTCCAGATCGTCGGCTCGGACATGTGCTGCGAGGGCTTCCTCCGGGCGGATCCGGAGGATCCCTACCGCGCCATGGCCCAGCGTGTGGTGTTTTCTGCGTTCAACGGGCCCGCGTCCCGGCGCATCGACCGGGGATTGGAGGCGGCGAAGCAGGTCAAGGCGGACGGCGTGATCTGGTTCTGCCACTGGGGCTGCAAGCATACCCTGGGCGGGGCCCAGCTGGCCAAGGAGAAATTCGAGGCGGCGGGCTATCCCTGCCTGATCCTTGACGGCGACGGCTGCGACCGCAGCCACGGCGGCGAGGGACAGATGGCGACCCGTGTGGAGGCCTTTATTGAGATGCTGGAGGGGGAGAGGACATGAGCGTGACCCATTATATCTGTAAGTACACGCCTGTGGAGCTGCTGCGCGCCTTCGGCGGCGAGTGTGCCATTTTGAATCATATGCCGGATAATTTTGATCTCAGCGACCAGGTGAGCCACCCCAACATCTGCGGCTATGGCAAGTCGTTGATCGAGACCTGTATGGAGGGCCACATCAAGGAGCTGGTGCTGGTCAACTGCTGCGACACCATCCGCAGCGCCTACGACGTGCTCCTGGAGAGCGGCAAGCTGGATTTCATCTTCATGCTGGATATGCTCCACAGCGGGGACGCGTGCTCCCGCCAGCGGACGAAGCAGGAGCTGCTGCGTTTGGCAAAGGCCTATGGGGCGTATAAGGGTACGGAATTTGACGAGACGGTCTTCCGCGCCGCCTTTGCAGAAAACAAACGGCCGGACACGCCGTACATCAGCGTCCTCGGCGCGCGGGTGGGCGATGAGCTCCTTTCCATGATGGAGCGGGTCATGCCCCTGCCGGTGCGCAACGACACCTGCGTCAACAACCGCTCCGTTCCTGCGCCGGAGGCGGGGCTGGACTTCGACGCCCTGATGGAGTGGTACGCCGCGGCGCTGCTGGGCCAGCTGCCCTGTATGCGCATGACCGATACGGCGGGCCGCCGCCAGCTGACGGCCGATCCCCATTTGAAGGCGGTCATTTATCATACGGTAAAGTTTTGCGACTATTACGGCTTTGAGTATTCCGCCCTCCGCCATGAGCTGACTGTGCCCATGCTCAAGCTGGAGTCGGATTATACCATACAGAGCAGCGGCCAGCTGCTGACGCGTCTGGAGGCTTTTGTGGAAAGTATGGCCCTGGCGCCGCATACTGCGGGGGAAAGGAAGAAAACTATGAACGGAAAAGGATATTATGTGGGCATCGACAGCGGCAGCACCAGCACGGACGTGGTGATCTTAGACGAAAAGAAGAACATCGTCTCTCAGGTGATCCTGCCCACCGGCGCGGGCGCGGCGGCCGGCGCGGACCGGGCGCTGGAAGAGGCGCTGAAGCAGGCCCGGCTCACCGCGAAGGATTTGACTGCGGTGGTGACGACGGGCTATGGCCGCACGGCCATCCAGAACGGCGACAAATCCATCACGGAGATCACCTGCCACGCCAAGGGCGCGTTCTTCCTCAATCCGAAGGTACGCACCATTATCGACATCGGCGGTCAGGACAGCAAGGTCATCCGTGTGGATGAGACGGGCAATGTGACGAATTTTGTCATGAACGACAAGTGCGCCGCCGGCACCGGACGGTTTCTGGAGCTGATGGCCCGGACCTTGGAGCTGTCTTTGGAGGAGATGAGCACGGCGGGCCTGCAATGGAACGAGGATATCACCATCTCCAGCATGTGCACGGTGTTTGCCGAGTCCGAGGTGGTGTCCCTGATCGCCCAGGATAAGACCACGGCGGATATCGTCCACGGACTGAACAACGCCGTGGCGTCCAAGACCTGCGCCCTGGTCAAGCGCGTGGGCGGCGAGGGCGAGTATATGATGACCGGCGGCGTTTCCAAGAACAAGGGCGTCGTAGACGCCATCGAACGCAAGCTGAGCGTCAAGCTCTGCATCTCCGACGAGGCCCAGCTCAACGGCGCCCTGGGCGCGGCGCTGTTTGCCATGGAGCTGTAAGGGATGCGCTATATCGGCGATATCTACCGCCCGCCGTCGGAGGCGTACAGCCTGATTGTGCAGCTGACGGTGGGATGCAGCCATAACCGCTGCGCCTTTTGCAGCATGTACAAGGAAAAGCAGTTTTACGTCCGGCCAGTGGAGGAGGTCCTGGCGGATCTTGCCTGGTGCCGCCGCCAGTACCGCCGCGTTGAGCGGGTGTTCCTGGCCGACGGGGACGCCTTGATCGCGGAGACGGATACGCTGCTGCGGGTGTTGGAATACATCCGGGAGGCGTTCCCGGAGTGCGAACGGGTGACGTGCTACGCTTCGCCCAAGAGCGTGGGCAGGAAATCTGATGAAGAATTATGCCGTTTGCGCCGGGGAAATCTCCAGATGGCGTATCTGGGACTGGAGTCCGGCAGCGACACGGTGCTGCGCCGGATGAGAAAGGGTTGCAGCGCGGCGCAGATCGTGGAGGCGGTCTTGCGCTTGCGCGGCGCGCAGATCGCGGCGTCGGTAACGGCGATTTCCGGCCTGGGCGGGCGGGAGCTGTGGCAGGAGCACGCGGAGGCGACCGCTGCGGCTCTCTCTGAGATGAAAGCGGATTACATCGGCCTGCTCACGCTGATGGTCGAGCCGGGGACCCCTGCTGCGGATTGGGTGCGCGAGGGGACCTTGACGCTGCTGACGCCCCAGGAGGTGCTGGCAGAGACCGATCTGCTACTGTCCCGTACGGACAGCGAAGGAAGCGTTTTTCGTATGAACCACGCGTCCAATTATCTGACGCTGCGCGGGACGCTCAACAAGGACAGGGAAGCCATGCTGGCCCAGCTCCGGGCAGGGATGGACGGCGCCGTGCGGCTCAAGCACGAGGGCTTTCGTGCGCTGTGAGCGTGTCCGGGCTGCGGAAAGGGAATAACATTGTGATTTCATTGCTGAGTAAAATTTTCATACGGCAGCAGGATCTGACCGACCCCGCCGTGCGCCGGAGCTATGGCGTATTGTGCGGGGCGGTGGGCATTTTGCTCAATCTTGTGCTCTTTACGGGCAAATGCTGCGCGGGGCTGCTGGCCCAGTCTGTGGCCATTTTAGCCGACGCGGTCAATAATCTCTCCGACGCCGGGTCGTCTCTGATTACCCTGATCGGGTTTAAGTTGGCGGGCCAGGCGCCGGACCGGGATCATCCCTTCGGCCACGGACGGATCGAGTATATCTCCGGGATGATCGTTTCTCTGCTCATTATCCTGATGGGTGTGGAGCTGCTGAAATCCTCGGTCGATAAGATCCTGCATCCGGCGCCGGTGACCGGCGGGCCGCTGGTGCTGGCGATCCTGGCTGCGTCCATCGCAGTGAAGCTGTATATGTACGCCTATAACCGCGGCGTGGGGAAAAAGATCGACTCCGCCGCCATGCGCGCCACGGCGGCAGACAGCCTCAGCGATGCCGTGGCGACCTCCGCCGTGCTGGGGGCAACGGTCATCGGACAGTATACCGATCTGATGATCGACGGCTGGTGCGGTATTTTGGTGGCGGGCTTTGTGCTCTACTCTGGGCTGAGCGCGGCGAAGGAGACGATCAGTCCCCTTTTGGGCCAGGCGCCGGAGCCGGAGTTTGTGGAACAGATCGAACAGATCGTCATGGCTCACGAGGAGGTGCAGGGGATGCACGATCTTGTGGTGCACAACTACGGACCGGGCCGGATCATGATCTCCCTGCACGCGGAGGTGCCGGCCAGCGGGGATATTTTGGCGCTCCACGACGCCGTCGATAATATCGAAAGCGAGCTGCGCGCCCGGCTGCAATGCGACGCGGTCATCCATATGGACCCGGTGGTCACGGACGATCCCGAAGTCAACGCCCTGAAAGCGCAGGTCCAGGCGGCGGTGCGCGCCATCGACCCGGTGCTGTCGATCCACGATTTCCGTGTGGTGGCGGGGCCGACCCATACGAACCTGATTTTTGACGTGCTGCTGCCCTACCGGTTCCGTCTCAGCGACGGGGAAGTGGTACAGCGGCTGCGGACCTTTGTGGAGGATATGGAGGGCCACCGTTATTTTGCCGTGATCCAAGTGGACCACTCCTATGTGGCCATGGAAGCGTGAAAAAAGGACCGGGCAGCCGCTTTTTTAAGCGGGCCGCCTGGTCCTTTTTTTCGTTTATTTTTTCTCTGCGGCAAGCCATGCCTCCCACTGGTCCGGGCAGTATCCCACGGTGCAGTTTTTCCCGTTGCGCACAATGGGCGCGCGGAACAGCTCCGGGTATTCCAGTAGCTTTTCCTCCTGGGCCTCCGGCGTGATGTAGGGCATGTACAAATCCTCGTACGCCCGGCAGTCCTTGTCCACCAGGGCGTCGAAGCCTAACTTCTGTTTGACCGAGCGGTATTCTCCGGCGGACATCCCATAGCGCGGCAGGTCGATGTACTGGTACTTGATGCGGCGCTCCTTGAACCAGCGCTCCGCCTTCTTGCTGTCAAAAGATTTTTTGTTTCCGAAAATTTGAATGTTCATAGGCCACCTCATATGTTACAATAGGATCAAAGATCGATGAAACGCCCGTTATCCCGGGCGTGGATCACAAAAAGCGCGTACAGCGCGGGGAGGGAATTGAAATGAAGGAAGCGGTCAAGCAATTGCAAGAGATGATCGACAAAAGCAGCCGCATCGTCTTTTTCGGCGGCGCGGGCGTCAGTACGGAGTCGGGCATCCCGGACTTTCGCAGCGTGGACGGGCTCTATCATCAGCATTACGCCTATCCGCCGGAGACGATGCTCAGTCACACCTTTTACGAGAGGCACCCGGAGGAGTTCTTCCGATTTTACCGGGACAAGCTGCTCAATCTTGACGCAAAGCCCAATGCGGCTCACTACAAGCTGGCGGAGCTGGAACGGGCGGGGAAGCTCCTGGCGGTGGTGACGCAGAATATCGACGGCCTGCATCAACAGGCGGGGAGCAAACGGGTCTACGAGCTTCACGGCAGCGTCCTGCGCAACTACTGCGAAACATGCCATAAAAGCTACGACGCGGAGTTCATGCTCCACAGCGAGGGCGTGCCCCGGTGCAGCTGCGGCGGACGGATCAAGCCGGACGTGGTGCTCTACGAGGAGGGTCTGGATAACGACACCGTCTCCGGGGCGGTCCGGGCCATCGAAAGCGCGGATATGCTGATCGTCGGCGGGACGTCCCTGGTGGTCTACCCCGCGGCGGGGCTGATTCAGTACTACGAGGGCGACCGGCTGGTGGTCATCAACAAGACCGCCCTGGGGGCGATGGCCGATCTGACGATCCTGGAGCCCATCGGCAAAGTGCTCTCTCAAATTACAGTGTAACATATCAGAAGAAAAAAGACAAATGCCAAGGGCTTTTGCCCTTGGCATTTGTCTTTGGGTAAGGGATCAAGCCATACTGCTGGTATCCGAACATCCCGGCATTTTTTGATCCGCATAGCGCTTTAAGATAAGCGCAAGCAGCGCCGATAAGATCCTTGCCAAAACCGTACTCCACCAGATCATGATCTGTCCGCCGAACAAGGGCGGCAGGATCAGCATGAGCACAAGCATAAACAGCGGTTCGATAAAAGTCAAAATATAGGAAAAAG
>CANSLL010000129.1 GCA_947647695.1 uncultured Clostridia bacterium
CTTTCTGTCCGCACAGAAAGTACCCGCGGGTCTGGGACGCGCAGTCCCAGCGCAGCGATCACATCGCCGTGACCATCAAACCCGCCCCGCGCCGCGTGGCGCGCCCACGTCCACGCAAAAACGCCCGGTTCCGCGCGTGCGGAACAAACCAGAAAGGAAGGGATCGTTATGGGAACCGCATATGTGATCGCCTCCGGCAAGGGCGGCACCGGAAAAACCTCCTTCACCGCCGGTGTCGGCGCCGCCATGGCCTGCGCAGGCCATAAAACCCTCTGCATCGATGCGGACATCGGTCTGCGCAACTTGGACATCGTCCTTGGAATGACCGACCGTGTCCTTATGACCTTCGCCGACGTCATCGCCGGCCGCTGCGCCCTGGAGCGCGCCGCCGTCCCCCATCCCCGCCTGCCCAACCTCTTCCTCCTTACCGCCCCCATGGGCCGGGATGCAAAAACCATTGCACCCCAGGAGATGCGCGTTCTTGTCGCCAGCGCCAAGGAATCCTTCGACTTCTGCCTCATCGACGCCCCCGCCGGCCTCGGCTCCGGCTTCCATTTGGCCGCCGCAGGCGCCGACTGCGCCGTCATCGTCACCACCACCGACTCCTCCTCCCTGCGGGACGCCCAGCGCGCCGTCCTCGAGCTTTCCGATTACGCCTTCCGCGCCCGCCATCTGGCCGTCAACCGCGTGGAAAAAAAGCTGCTCCGCCAGCTCCACCGCACCATCGACGACGCCATCGACGCCGCCGGCCTCCCCCTGATCGGCGTCATCCCGGAAGACCCCCGCGTCCGGCTGGCTACCAACCGGGAAACGCCCCTACTCCTGACGGAAAACAAGGGCGCTGCAAAGGCTTACGCAAATATCGCCCGGCGTTTGGCCGGAGAACGCGTCCCGTTGATGAAGCTGTGATATGCTGTAAAAACGGCAAAAATTGAAAAATCATGGGCAATTTGCAAAAAATCTGATTTCTTCCTGGAATTTTTTTTTGATGATTTTTGAAAAAAAGAATGACAAACCGAGTGAAATGGTGTACAATGATACCGTATTCGTGTTTGACGAGGCAGCTGTTTCCCCGGCGGAAAAAATTTTTGAAGGAGGCGTTTTTTATGACGATCGCCCTGATGGCAGCGGACAGTAAAAAAGAGCTGATGGTTCAATTCTGCATTGCTTACTGCGGCATCCTGGCCCAGCATGAGATCTGCGCCACGGCGTCCACCGGCCGCCTGGTGGCGGACAATACCGGTTTGCCGGTTCATTTGTATCTGTCCCATGCCCACGGCGGAACGGAACAGATCGGCGCGCTGCTCAAGTTGAACGAGATCGACCTTGTCCTGTTTTTCACAGACCCGGCCTCCGATGCGCTGGTGGACGATCTGAATCAAATTTCCACGCTGTGCGACGCGAACTCGATCCCCTTTGCCACGAACATCGCCACAGCGGAGATCCTCATTCAGGGGTTGAAGTACGGGGACCTGGACTGGCGCAATATTGTCAATCCGAAGAACAGCAAAAAATAAAGGGGCCGGGGTCCGGCAAAAGGGAAAAAACAAAGAAAAACACGGCTTTTTCTGGCCCGTGTGCATTGACAGGGGCAAAAAGGGCTACTATAATAAAAACGTTACCGCCACGACGGCGCAGGAGTACCTTTGTTTCACCCGGCACAGAGAATGGGGCCAGCGGCTGTAAGCCCCTGCGGCGGCGAAGGGAAGACGGCGCCCGAGCGGGGGACGGAGACGTCTGCGGATTTCCTCCCGCAAAAGAAGGAGAAAAAAAGGAAAGGACAGAAGGTCCTTTTGAATTTGGGTGGCACCACGAAGTGTGAGAAGCGCTCTCGTCCCAATGCTGTTTGCCTTGGGGGAGAGCGTGTTTTTTTGTTCCGTGGGCGCGGAACCGGGCCCTTTTTTGTGTTTGCGCACGGTGTGTGGGAGCATCTGTGTTGCAGCGTTGCAATGACCTGTACCCCCGGGAGCTGCGCGCCCCCGGACCCCGCGGTTCCTTTCTGCCCGCACAGAAAGGAACCGCGGGTCTGGGACGCGCAGTCCCAGCGAAGCGGTCACACCAACGTGACATCAAAACCGCCCCGCGCCGCGTGGCGCGCCCACGCAAAAAACGCCCGGTTCCGTGCAACGGAACAAAAAGGAATCCCCGCTTGCGCGGGGATCGGCCCGGTTCCGCGCCCGCGGAACAAAAAAACAAAAAAGGTGGTTATTTTTATGGAAAAAATCAGACCTCATACCCTCTCCGGTTTTATGGAGCTGCTCCCCGCGCCCCAGATGCAGATGGAACGTATCATGGCCATGCTCCGCAAAACATATGCCCTCTACGGCTTCACCCCCCTCGACACCCCCCAGCTGGAAGCCGCGGACGTGCTCCTGGCCAAGGGCGGCGGCGAAACCGAAAAACAAATTTACCGCTTCCAAAAGGGCGACAGCGACCTGGCCCTCCGCTTCGACCTCACTGTCCCCCTGGCCAAATACGTCGCCCTCCACTACAGCGACCTCTCCTTCCCCTTCCGCCGCTACCAGATCGGCAAGGTCTACCGGGGCGAGCGCGCCCAGCGGGGCCGCTTCCGGGAATTTTACCAGGCCGACATCGACATCATCGGCGACGGCCAGCTCTCCATCCTCAACGAAGCGGAGATCCCCGCCATCATCTACCGCACCTTCACCGGCTTGGGCCTGAAAAAATTCCAGATTCGTGTCAACAACCGGAAAATCCTCAACGGCTTTTACGCCATGCTGGGCCTGACGGAGCAGTCCGGGGAGATCATGCGCACGGTGGACAAGCTGGACAAGATCGGCCCCGATAAGGTCCGGGCGATCCTGACCGATGACCTGTCCCTCTCCGGGGAACAGGCGGACCGGATCCTTGCCTTTATCGCCATCCACGGGGACAACGACGCGGTCCTGACCGCCCTGGAGCAGTACCGGGGACAAAACGAGATGTTCGACATAGGGCTGGACGAGCTGCGCACCGTGGCTGGGTACCTGACGTCCTTCGGCGTGCCCGAGGACCACTTTGCCGTCGACCTCACCATCGCCCGTGGTCTGGATTACTACACCGGCACGGTCTACGAGACCACCCTGCTGGACCATCCCGAGATCGGTTCCATCTGTTCCGGCGGCAGGTATGATAACTTAGCGGAATATTACACGGAAAAACAACTTCCCGGAGTGGGCATTTCCATTGGCCTGACTCGTCTGTTCTACGTTTTGCAGGAGCAGGGGTATTTGAACGGGGACGTAAACACCGCCCCGGCGGAGGTGCTGATCCTGCCCATGACGGAGGAGGTGTCCCCGGCCATCGCCCTGGCGACGGAGCTGCGGGCGGCGGGCATCCGGGCCCAGGTCTACACGGAAAAGAAGAAATTCAAGCAGCGGATGACCTATGCGGACAAGCTGGGCGTGCCCTTTGTGGTGTTCCTCGGCGAGGATGAAATCAAGGAGGGGAAGGTGTCCCTGAAGGATATGCGGTCCGGGGAGCAGCAGCTGATGGACGCGGCCCAGGTGCGGGAGACGGTCCTGGGCTTCCAGGCGGCGGACGCCGCCGCGCCGTCGATCCGGGAGAAGTGAGGCGTCGGCGGGAAGGATTTGTACCCGCAGCGGCGGGTATGTCTGCGGAAATTTGATTGCGAATTGTAGTATTGACTTGAAATAGTACGAAAGAAAATCACACAACCGCCCGTTTGGACGGCGAATCTGCCAGGAGGTGCTTTGTTCATGAAAAAGAAACTTGTGTCCCTTTTGCTGACCCTTGCCCTGCTGGGCACGGCGCTGACTGTCAGCGCCTGCGGCACGACTGCGCCGCAAACGAACTCCAAGGATGCCGCATTTACGGACCTCACCGCGGACTGGTACTGCACCGCGGTGCAGACCTGCTGCGAGGCGGGACTGATGGAGGGCAAGGCGGACGGGCGATTTGACCCGGGCGGCACATTGTCCTATGCGGAGATCGTGGTGATCGCGGCGCGGACCCACAGCTTGTACCACGGCGGCAACGGCGCCCTCCCCTCCCCCGGCGCGGGCCAGCCATGGTATCAGGGCGCGGTGGAGTATCTGCACAAGGAATTGTACGATCGGGACGATCTGGACTACGATGAAGCCTACTTGAGCGAGATCGCGGAGAGTTTGGAGTATATGGGCAACGACCCCTGTTCGCGGGAAGATTTTGTGATCTTCCTATCTGCCGCTGTACCCGACAGTGAATGGACGCCCATCAACCAGGTCGAGTGTCTGCCGGATGTTTGGATCGACGAAGAGTTCGTCCTTCCGCTGTATAACGCAGGTATTCTGACCGGCGTGGATGAATACGGCACGTTTTCCGGGGACGCTACCCTGACCCGTGCGGAAACTGCCGTTATGCTGGCCCGCGTGGTCGATAAGGACCAGCGCGTGTCTTTTTCAGTAAAGGAGTTTTCCGCCGCAAAGGATATCCTTGGTCTGCAACCGAATGATACCGTCATGACCGTGAACGGTTACGCAGTCAGCGCCGACCTGTTCCTTTACCTTTACATGAACAGGATGCAGAGCTGTTTGATGGACGCAACGCCGTTTTTGCCGGAGCTGTTCCCGGAGGAATATACGGCATATGTCAACGGACCCGGAAAAGACCCTGCCAGCCGGTCTGAGGAGGAATTTGAAGCGTATTTGAACACGGAGTACGGCGTAGACAGCGAGGACATTGACTGGACAAGGCCGCGGGGCAAGGACCAGGTCACGCCCGCCGCCCGTCTGCTGAACATGGCGGAGCAGGACGCGGCGGAATACGGCGTCGTGCTGGCCCAGAGTGACGATGTCCTCGACGATGCCCGCCGCCAGATGATCGACCAATTTGAACCGCGCGCGACCTTTGGTTTTGAAAAGGAGATCTCCAAAACGGATTATATCCATCTTATGACCAGGAACGCGCTTTTCCAGACAGCGCCTTCGGATGCGGTCTTGCAGGAAAGCCTGGACAAGAGCGACAGCATCTGCGCCTTTGTCGTAACGGTGGACCGTCCGGGAGGGGACGGGGATGGTTATTATGACGCCGACGAAGAGGCCAAGGCGGAAGCGGAGGAGATTTACCAGAAGGTAAAAGCGCATTTGGATGACGCGGAATACATTGCGTATGTGATGAGGGATACGTCCTTCATGGGTGCGGAAGAGATGGCAATGTCCAGGGTCTTGCCGTTGGATGGGTTGACGGAAAGCAACCGGCGCACGCTGAAAGCGCTACCAGAAGGACGGGTCGCCCCGGTGCTGACGGAGGAATACGGTTATCTGGTCGTATACAAACTGGCTGTCAGCGATCCTTTGAATGCGGGCGCGTATGCGGACCTGGTTGTTGAAGCAGTGGACTTGCAGGTGGCCGAGTGGGTGCAGACAGCGAAGATCACCACTGCGGCAGCTTACGACAGCATCGACCCCGACCGGCTGTTCACCGGGATGTCCGCAAGATTCCCGGTTCCGAAGTTGGAAAGCTGGACGGATTGGTAAAGGATAAATTGTAATATTTTCACAATATTCTACATTTTGTATCAAAAAAACGATGCCGCCCGATTGGGCGGCGGAAACTGACCAGGAGGTGCTTTGTTCATGAAAAAGAAACTGATATCCCTTTTGCTGACCCTTGCCCTGCTGGGCACGCTCACCGCGCCCGCTGCGGCGTACAGCGCTACGGCCCTCGTCCCTCAGGCGCGCACCTACGACACGCCGTTCACCGACCTGCGCGCGGACTGGTACCGCAGCGCGGTGCAAACCTGTTACGAGGCCGGTCTCATGTCCGGCAAGTCTGACACCGCCTTTGACCCGGGCGGCACGCTGACCTACGCCGAGATTTTCGTGATCGCCGCCCGGATGCACAGCCTGTTCCACGGCGGCGACGGCGCCCTCCCCACCCCCGGCCCTGGCCAGCCTTGGTATCAGGGTGCGGTGGAGTATCTGTTTGCCGTTGCAGAAGCGGAGGGGGAATCCGCAGAGGACGGCGAAGACGGCCTCGAGGACGATTGGGAAGACGACGATCTTTGGTATATTGAGTATATATTGGATGAGATAAAGAGTCAGGCAAAGGAGCCGTGCCTCCGCTGGGGGTTTGTGGAGATGCTCTGGGCAGTGTTGCCAGAGGGCGCGCTGGAACCGGTCAACGATATTACGGTCCTGCCGGATATTTTGTGTGCTGCACGGCGATCCGCAAAATTTCGAGGGCAGCGTTGCCATTTGGACGCGTGTCTTTGTGGCCGACCATATCCTTGAGGCGTGCACCCCCACCGAAGCGGAGGTGAGAGAGTGGTTGAATGAAGGAGAGGAGGCCTATGGTACAGCCATCGGCATTTACCGTCCCGAGAGTGTAGGCGTGTGGTCTTCCGAATACGAGACCGATAAGGAAGCAAAGGCTGCGATAGAACGCATCCGCCAGCAGATACAGCAGCACATCACAGAAGAGGATTATATCCATTATCTGTGTGAATTCTATGATGAGGTTTTCCTCGGTGTGTCTATGACCTATTGTGGATTAGACTCCGTTTCTGAGGCCAACCAGCGTACAATAAGAATAACGGAGAGTATTCCAATCGGAGTTTTATGACCATCAATGCCATTG
>CANSLL010000130.1 GCA_947647695.1 uncultured Clostridia bacterium
AACAACACAGGCTTTATTATCAATTTTACAATTATTTAGATCGATATAGTAGTTTGTATTTGCAGATGCTCCATCCTCAAAAATATTTGCAAAGACTTGCAAAACTTCCCCAAGAAACTGATTATTTTGAAACAGAATCGAATATGTATAACCAAAATTCATTAAAATATTTAAATATTTGTATGTTTTGGCCCGTTGCATATTTTCATACCACATATAGAAAACTACACCTGCTACTATTATTAGAATTAATCCAACATCTGCCGCAGTCCGATGGCGGAGTTTGTGCTCAAGGACATGGTACGCAAACGCGGCGTCGCGGACTACTTTGAAATTGCCTCCGCAGCGACGACAACGGAGGAGCTGGGCAACGGCGTTCATCGCGGCACCTGTGCGCTGTTGGGACGCCTCGGCATTTCCTGTGCGGGCAAAACAGCCCGTCAAATGTGCCGGGCGGATTACGACGCCTATGACTACCTCATCAGGATGGACAGCGAAAACATCCGCGATATGCGCCGGATCTGCGGCGGCGACAGCGCGAGCAAGATTTTCAGGATGCTGGATTTTACCAGCCGCGGCGGCGATGTGGCCGATCCATGGTATACGGGGGATTTTGAAACGACCTACCGCGATATCAAAGAAGGCTGCGCGGGATTTTTAGAAAAGACGCTTCCTGGGACATACTAAAGGGGAAGGAAGCGTCCCGGCTTCTTTCTTACCAATGGAAAATGAAAGGAGCATGTATGAATAAGAGCGTATTGGAAACGGAAAACACCTACGAGTCCGCAATTGAAAATGGGGATGCGGAGCTGCGGGTCAAATTGGGCTGGAAGCGGAAAGAAGGGTCGCTGAAGGAGCGGTTCCAAGGACGGCTGGAGACGGCGGCCCTGGGCGGGTCCAGAAAAAACTACGACCTGAATCTGGCGGCGATCCTGACATACAGCGACGCGACAAAGCCGGAGCTGGTGGCGCACCGCGGCGCGGGAGGACGGGGCAAGGACGCTGCCGGTTCCGTGCAGCTGTCCCGGGACGACCGTGTGGGCAAAGACGGCGAGGAGCTGCGCATCCGGCTGAACAAGGTGCCGCCGAATGTGGAACGCATCGTGCTGTTTATGAATGTTGGCGGCGCCAACGCCATGGGACAGAGCCTGGCGGATGTCCAGGGTGTGTACGCTCAGGTGCAGGATGCGGGTACTCGTAAGGTCTACCTGCGCGAGGAGGAGGCGTTCCGGGCGGACTGTGCCAGGGAATATTGCTGCTATACCTTTGCCGCGCTGTGCCGCAGCAAGGATGGGTGGCGGGTCAAAGGATTGAGCCGCTGGTCGGATGAAGACCGGGAGCAGAATACGCTGGCGGCCATGACCCAGTGACAGAGCGGGACGGCCGGGTATGCGCGCCCCACACACAAAAAAACGTTTCGGGAAAGGTATGCGACGGCTTTTTCGATATGAAGCAAAAACGGCGGCTTTGAAAGCCGCCGTTTTTTTGCGTAAATCATCAAATCATAAAGAACCGCCGGCCACTGGCGGGGGCAGAGTTCGCTGGGGGGGTGGGAGCATCTGACTATTGTATCATCTGAGACAGCAGGATAAAGGCCGGCATGGTGAAGATGGAGAGGATGGTGCTCATGGAAACAAGCCCCACGGACAGCTCGCTGTCCTGCCCGAAGAGGATGGCGAACATGGTGGAATTGGCGGCCACAGGCGTACAGACGGCGATCATACAGGCGGCGTAAGCCGTGGGCTCCAAGGGGATAATCAGGCTGATGGCCAGACCGGCCAAGGGAACGGCGATCAGGCGTTCGGCGATGGTCAGCCAGGCGCGGAGGTCGCGGAAGATCACGTTGAGTTTGGCGTGGGACAGGTGATAGCCGATCACGATCATGGGCAGAGGCGTGTTCAGGGCGGAGAGGTACTCCACAGGGGCGGACAGGAGCGGGGGCAGGGTGGTGGAGGTAAAGAACAGCACCAGGCCAATTGCGACGCCGATGATGCCGGGATTGAGCAGCAGTTTTTTGAAGGACAGCAACTGTTTGTTGTGGCTCATCAGGTAAAGGCCCAGGGTCCAAAGGGCTACATTGAACGCAACGAGGAAAGCCGCGCCGAAAAACAGACCTTCCGGCCCCAGCAGGGCGCTTTCCAAAGGCAAAGCCATAAAGCCGCAGTTGGAGAAAATAACGGAAAAACGGTAAACGCTTTCTCGATGTTTGTCCGCATCATGGAGCGTCAGCCGGCCGATGGCCCAGGCGACCAGAATTGTGGCGGCGGAAAAAAGCATCGTGGCAAAAAAACCGCTGGCCATGGCCGGGTTGAAGTCCCGCTGGAAGGAGCTGATCATGATACACGGTGTGACAATATATAAAACGAAATCCGTCATGCCGGTGATGGCGGCGTCGGATAAAAACTTTGTTTTGCCGCAGATGACGCCGATGCCAATCAGAATAAACAGAACACCGACCTGCTGACCGATGGCTAAAATATTTTCCAGCATAGATAGTCACCTCAATCATCAATGGAATCCTTTCCCATTATAGAAAGGCTTTGATAGATGTGCAATGGTGAAGATATACAAATTTGTGCAATAAGATGAATTAGCGGCCCATGCTTTCCATGGACCGCTAATTCATGTGACAGATAGAAAAATGAGAGGATCATCATTGGTAATAAAGATACATGGAGTATCTTGCCCACTATGAGCCGGAGGTGCGCGCCGCAATGCTGCGGCGCCGCGCTTCCATGGCCCGCCGGCGCTGGTGAACGCCGCCGGTTGGAAAAAAGGGTGCTGTAAATCGTTAACCAATTAACAATTTACATTTAATATATAATATAGATGCACGGAAATGTCAATACAGAAATATAAAAATCAGCGGTATACATAAAAAAGGGGCGAGAAAATGTTGCTTTTACATCATTTTTACGAAAGAGACTGAGCGATCCTCCGGCTGTCTTATTCTATGCGCCTTTGGGGAAACAGGTGCAAAAAAGCGGAGAGGATCTCGAAAGCGAGATACCTCTCTGCAAAGGGGGGGAAAATGGCATACGGAAGGGCTCAGAACCGGAAATCCCGCGCGCCCTGTTCGATCTCCTGAAGATATTCACAGACGCGTTCACGAATCAGTTTGCGGGGAATGCACCCAGTCTCTCGCTCAATAAGGGACAGCCCCGCCGCGCGGGTCTCCGGGGAGGCATAATCCACCAAGTATTCCTTCAGGGTCATCAGCGCGTTCGGGTGGCAGCAATTCTGGATCTCGCCGTTTTTGCACAGGGCCATGAACCGGTCGCCGGTGCGCCCGGCCCGGTAGCAAGCCGTGCAGAAGGAGGGGATGTAGCCCAGCTCCATCAGCCAGCGCACGACTTCGTCCAGGCTCCGTTGGTCGGAGACGTCGAACTGAGCGGTGTCCTGGGGACGGACGGCTTCCTGATAGCCGCCCACGGTGGTGCGGGAGCCGCCGGAGATCTGGGAGATGCCCAGGTGAAGGACCCGCTCACGGGAGCGCTGGCTTTCCCGGGTGGAAACGATCATGCCGGTATAGGGGACGGCAATACGGATGCAGGCGACGAGCTTGGCAAAGATATCGTCGTTGATGGCGTTGGAGAAGGTGGAAGGGTCGATGTCGTCGGCGGGGCAGATGCGGGGTACGCTGATGGTATGCGGGCCGACGCCGTGCACAGCCTCCAGGTGCTCGGCGTGCATCAGCAGGCCGCAAAATTCGTAGCGGTACTGCTCCAGACCGAACAGCACGCCCAGACCCACGTCGTCGATCCCGCCCTCCATGGCCCGGTCCATGGCTTCGGTATGGTAGGCGTAGTCGTGTTTTGGCCCGGTGGGATGGAGCGTTTCGTAGTTTTCCTTATGGTAGGTTTCCTGGAACAGGATGTAAGTGCCGATCCCGGCGTCATGGAGTTTTTTGTAATTTTCCACGGTGGTGGCCGCAATATTGACATTCACCCGGCGGATCGCGCCGTTTTTATGCTTGATGGAGTAGATCGTGTTGATGCACTCCAGGATATACTCGATGGGATTGTTGACCGGGTCCTCGCCGGCTTCGATGGCGAGGCGTTTATGTCCCATATCCTGGAGGGCGATGACCTCCCGGCGCACCTCTTCCTGGGTGAGCTTTTTGCGGGGGATGCGTTTGTTCTGCCCATGGTAGGGGCAGTAGGTACAGCCGTTGATGCAGTAGTTGGAGAGGTAGAGGGGCGCAAAAAGGACGATACGGTTACCGTAAAAATCCTCTTTGATCTGTTCGGCCAGGGCAAAGATCTTTTCGTTTTCTTCTGGGAGCTCACAGGCCAGGAGCACGGAGGCGTCTCGGTGGTCAAGACCGCGGCACTGGCGGGCCTTCTCCAGGATGGAGTCGATGAGGGCCTTGTCATTTTTGTGCCGGGCGGCCCATTCCAGGGATTCGAGGATCTCGTCGTGGTGGATGAATTCTTCCGCGCGAAGGGATTTGGGATCATACATGACAAAACACTCCTTATCGATTGGCAGACTGTACCAGCGGACTGTCGCCGCGGCCCCAGTCGATCTTATAGCCGATGGCGTCGAGCTGGCTGCGCAGCTGATTAAGGCCCTGGGCGGACTCGCCGCCGGAGGACAGTTTGTTATCGTACAACATATATTGCTTCCGCACAGCGACGGGAGACAGGTTGGGCATCACCACATTCGCTCCGGCGAGGATGCCGTGCTCCCTGCCGCCCGCAGCGGCGGTGCCCAGGGCGGTGGTGGCGGGAAGCAGCACCTGGGGGAGCATCAGACGGATGCAGGAGAGCAAAAACAGCGTCTGCTCTGTGCTCCCGGGCGGCTCCGTGGCAAAGGGCGTCTCATGATGGGGCAGGAACGGTCCGATCCCCACCATATGGGGTTGGAACTCCTGGAGAAAAAGCAGGTTTTCGGCCAGGGTTTCGTCTGTTTGCCCCGGCGCGCCGACCAGGAAACCGGCGCCTACCTGAAAACCGATCTCCTTCAGCTGCCGCAGGCAGTCCATGCGATGGGCGAGGGACAGCTCGGGTGGATGGAGCACGCGGTACTGCGCCGCGTCCGCCGTTTCGTGACGCAGCAGATAACGGTCCGCGCCGGCGTCAAAAAAGGACCGGTAAACGCTGTGCTCCCGCTCGCCGGCGGAAAGGGTCACGGCGCATCCGGGGAAACGGGCCTTGATCCGCTCCACCGTGCGGCAGAGGAGGCTGTCGGAAAAACCGGCGTCCTCGCCGCCCTGGAGCACAAAGGTGCGAAAGCCCAGGGCGGATCCCTGGTCACAGCAGGCAAGGATCTCCTCCGGCGTCAGACGGTAGCGGGTCAGGGCGCGGTTGTCCCGCCGGATGCCGCAGTAGCGGCAGTTCTGCCGGCAGTGGTTTGTAAATTCGATCAGCCCGCGAACATAGACGCGGTTGCCGAAGTGCGCCTGGGCGGTCCGACGGGCCAGGGCTGCGAGACGGGCCCTGTCCTCCGGGGTGTGGGCGGACAACAGAAAAAGCCACTGCGCACGGTCCAGACGATGGGTCTCATGCAGCGTGTCGATCAGAGCGGCGGCGTCCATGGGCATGTTTCCTTCCGTTGGTTGGTTCCCTTCAGCATAGCGGATTGGAAGAAAAAATCCGTTGCATCAGCAACGGATGAAGAAAACTCTTGAAAAAATTGTTTTGGGAGCATAATCCGGGAAGAGGACTTGTCAGGTATGATGGATGTAAAACTGGTTTTTCCAATAGCTGATCATACCCGCGTGCTTCATGCGGGACAGCTCGCGAGACAGGGCGCTGCGGTCCGTGCCTAAGTAGTCTGCCAAGGCGCTCCGGTCCATATCCAGCACAATTTGCCGCGTCCGCTGGCGCTGTACCTGCTGGGAAAAAAGGGTGATGAGCTTTTCCCGTATGGTTTTTTTAGACAGAATTTGGACCCGGTCGTTGAATTGAAGGATACGGTGGGAGAGGGTGCGGATAAAATTGGCGGCGAACCGGGCGCACAGGGGATCGGCGAAAAATGCGGGAGAAGTCAGGGGCGCGCCCTGGAGCCAGAGCACCGCGCAGTCTTGGGTGGCTGCGGCGCAGATGGGGGATTCCGCGGCGCCGGAACACACCAAGGCCTCGGCGAAGGTAGCGCCGGGGATGACGTTGGCCATCACGATATGGTTGCCGTCCACATCGTCCATGGACACCTGGACGGTCCCGGACAGAAGCAGGCCGAAGGCGGGGAGCGGGTCGCCGGGCGAGATCAGAGACGCGCCCTTGGGATAGCGGCGTTCGCTGGCGTGCAGCAGCTCGCATAACCGTGTGATCTCCTCCGGCGTCATGTCAGAGAAGAGCGGGGAAGCCTGCGTTGCCGCATATCCGTAAAGGGGCATGAGATCATCTCCTTTTTGTTTTTTCAGTATAGCGGTCCATGTTTCACACGTCAACAGAAATTTTTGAAAAAGATCGTTAAATGATTATCAATATTTTTTTATAATTTATATAAATTGTAATAGAACAGCAAGAGATTCCTATGTCCATATGTAGAAATCCAATAAATAAATGAGATCGTTTTGGGT